>JAENVV010000131.1 GCA_016650365.1 Acidimicrobiia bacterium | reverse complement strand
TCTGGATGATCAGGTTCGCCTCGGAGTCCCTGACCATGAGGCGGCGCCGGTCGGCGGGCGTCGACCAGTCGAGGGGAACGACGACTCCGCCCCGAGAGAGCGTGGCGAGCATGGCCGCTGCCACGGCCGGGCCGCGGGGGCCGATGATGACCACGCGGGTACTTGGAGACACCCCGTGTTTGGCCAAGGAATCGGCGAGATACGCCGACCAGTCGAGGAGCTGCCGGTTGGTCATGGCCCGCCCGGATGCCTCGATCGCAACCCGGTCCGGATATTGACTGGCGCGTTCTGCGAACGTCCCGACGAGCGAGGGAAACTCGTCTTGGTGAACGCGGCCACGAGTGTTGAGTTTGTTGCTCATCACAGGTCGCCGGCGTCGAGTCGTCGGAGCATTGCCTCGGCCTCCTCGTCGGACATTTGCTCGAGGGCAGTCAAGAACTCGTCCATATCCGGGTCGAGACCGACGATGGCATCTGCGGGTTGCTCCAGTTCGGCCCCGCCGCCGGCGGGATGTGAGGTCCCTTCGGTCGTAAGAACCATGTCTGAGAACACTCCGAAGGTGGGGTACTCGAACAGATCAGTGAGTTCCACAGATATACCGAGCCTCGCTTTGATTCGTGAGATCACTTTGATGGCAAGTAGCGAATGACCACCAAGGTCGAAAAAGTCATCGGCCGCCTCTACGGCATCCACCCCGAGGACTTCGCACCAGATGCGCGCCATCTCGCCACGATCCTGAACCGACGGCGTGGGGGCGACGATGTCGGTTCGATCCTGAGGCGCAGGCGTCGGCGGAGTTGGGTTGAGAGCATCGCGAATGAGCGCGTTCTTGTCCACCTTGCCGCTGATCGTCATCGGAATCTCCGGCACCACGGTGAGGCTGGCAGGCAACATGAACTTCGGTATCCCGAGAGACCGCCGGACGGCTTGGAGATCGATTGGTGGTTTGTCGCCAAGTGTGACGAAGGCGCGGAGCTCGACGTCGCCATTCGAGGCCTCGGTCGCGAGGACGACCGCGGCTTCGATTCCCTCCACTTCCCGGAGGGCCGATTCAACCTCGGCCGGTTCCACCCGGAAGCCACGAATTTTCACCTGGCGGTCGACCCGGCCGATCACTTCGAGGCTTCCGTCCGAAAGCCAACGGCCGACATCGCCAGATCGGTACATGCGGGTTCCAGCCAGGTGTGAGAACGGGTCTGCCAGGAACCGCTCTGCGGTGAGGTCTGGCGCGTTGAGGTAGCCGCGAGCCACGAGTGGTCCACTGATATACAGTTCGCCGTGAATCCCGATGGGAGCCAGGTTCCCGTGTCCATCGACGACATGGACCCGTGAGGGAGCTCTCGGCGGGCCGATTGGGATCCATTCGTAGGCAGTCGCCAGTGGCCGGGTGAGGTCGCTTGCCGCCACCCAGACCGTCGCCTCGGTTGGTCCGTACGAGTCGACGGTTCGGATGCTTCCGTCGGTGATGCTGTGCCACAAGTTCACGATGTCTGCCCGTGCCTGCTCCCCGCCGAATGCGACCAGTCTGAGAGTGTCTGGCAGGTTCGATCCGGTCGCGGCGAGTTCTTCGACCAGCACGTGAAAGAACCCTGTCGAGGTGCGTAGGTGCGTGATTTGCCGGGCCGTCAACCACTCCACGAGGCGAGGAATGGAAAAGAACGCGGCGTCGTCTCTTGCGACGATCGTGGAGCCACTGGCGAGGGCCACATGAACGCTGTTCATGTGGGCGTCGAACGAGAGGCTGGCAAACCAGACGATGCGATCTCCCGGACCGAGGGGTTCAAAGTTGTCTGTCTGCTTGATAAACCAGGCCACGTTCCTCTGTTCGACCATGACTCCCTTGGGAGGTCCCGTGGATCCGGAGGTGTACAAGACATAGGCAAGGTCTTCCGGTTTGGGTCTATCGGGAAACGGTTCCGCTCCATCATCAAGCAGTTGTGAAATCTCTTGGACTTCAAGTCCGTCAGGTCGGGTCCACGGTTCGAGGGTGGTCAGAATCAAGCCAGGTTTTGTCTGCTCAATGACTGTGTCCATCCATTCGCTGGTCAGCTCGGAGTCGATCGGTACGTAAGCCACTCCGGCCCGCAAAGCTCCAAACATTGCTACCGCGGCATTGATGCCGCGCTCCGCGTAGAGGATCACCTTGTCCTCTGATTTCAAACTACGATCCGCCAAGAACCAGGCGATTGAGTCGACCATCCGGTCGAACTCGGCGTACGTGACCTGACGGGTCCCCTCCTCTATAGCGACGAGGTCGGGCCATCGGGTGGCCGCCGACCGCAGGCCTTCGGATACGAGTTGCGGGGGCGGCGAGTAGGGCACCTCGTTTGGATTGAAATCCTCGAGAAGTGTTCGACGTTCTGCGTCGCCCATCAGATCGATATCCAGGATGGTTGGGTCCCCTTCTCCGGCCACGGACTCGAGCAGTCGGGCGTAGTGGCCTGACCAGCGTTCGATGGTCGACCGGTGGAATCGCTCCGGGTGATACCCGAACGCGATCGTCGCCCCGGCCGGAGTGCGGGCCGCCCGAACCGTGAGATGATTGGTTGCGCCAACGCGCGTCTCAAGCACGTCAACCTGAAGATGTTTCGAGCTCCGTATGGCCTGGTGGAAGTCGCGCATTTGGAAATGCACTCGATGAAGCGGGATCCGTTCCGCCGACCATGGCCTGACGGCCCCGAACACCTGACCGTAGGGCACGGACGAATTGTCGAGCGCCTCGAGCGTGGTCTGTCGTGTCTGCCGGATTACTTCTGAGAACCGCGGGTTGCCTGCCAGGCTGGTTCGAATCGGTACCAGGTTGATAAAGCAGCCGATGAGATTCTCGGTTTCCGATCGCGGTCGACCAGGGGTAGGAACTCCCACCACTACGTCGTCGACTCCGGCGTGGCGTGCGACAAGAACCTCCAAAGCCGCCAGGAGGACCATAAACAGGGTCGCATTGTGCCGTTTGGCGAGC
>JAENVV010000130.1 GCA_016650365.1 Acidimicrobiia bacterium | reverse complement strand
AATTGGTTCGCTGACCATCGTCCGCAGGTCGCCGGCTGGTTCATCCGCCACCCGTCCGATCATCGCCACCGCCCCTTCCCATAGAGAGCTGATCCAGGCCTGAAGCGAAGGATGCTCCATCAGATCGTCACGCAGCCGGCTTGTGGTCTCCGACAAGGATCCGTCGGCTTCGATGGCTCGTAGCTGTTTGACGATGTTGGTATCGAGTTCCACGCGGAGCGGATGATCTGGCTGGTCCTTCACCTCGCCCAGGAACCGGTCGAGGCCGGTGAGGAGGCGTCCGAACACGACATCGTCAACGGATTCGGGTACCCACCACGGGGATTCTTCTCTGAGGCGATCGCGCAGGGTCGGCCTGGCGTTTCTTACCGATGTCTGCAGGGCGGTGATGGCCGCGTCAATCACCGTGACGTGATGTCCGTTGTCGATGGCGTGCTCGACAAAACTGATAAGCGCTGGTCCGAGGTCCGCGTCGATCGCATGGTCGACGATGAGGCGTTGGATGTTGTCCTGAATCGAACTGTCGTCGACCGCTTCCGCCAGCGAGCGAAGTAGACCGGCGGCCACACCGGCGACGGCGGTGGCGTGCTCGGGATCTGACAGATAGGCGGCCAATCGGTCGGCCGGCTTGAGGTGGGCGATGCGTTTGGTTAGTTGATCCGGGTTGAGGAACGTATCGCTGATAAATCGGCCGAGGCTGGCGGCGACGGCATCCTTACTGCGAGGAAGGACAGCGGTGTGGGGGATCGGTATCCCGAGCGGGTACCGAAACAACGCAGTGACGGCGAACCAGTCTGCGATACCTCCAACCATGGCCGCTTCGCTGGCAGCCCTGACATATCCGACCCAGGTGGCGTCAGCCAGGTAGAAGGTCGTGATGAATATGGCGGCGGCGGCGATGAGAAGCGATACGGCTTTCAGCTTCATAGCGCGCAGTCGCCGCACCTGCTCCGGGGTGCCGATCATCAGTTGTCGCGCAGGAACCGTTCGATCTCATCGACCAATTGCCCGCCCGTGTCAGGAGGCGGCGAGTACAGATCGGCCGACTCTTCGAGTTCGGCGAGGTACTCGGACATCTCGTCGGAATTGGAGACCGCTTTGTCGACCCGCCGCTCCCAGGCTTTGACGTCCCGGTCGAGACCGGCTGAGTCCAGATCCAGGCCAAGCAAGGCTTCCGCCTTGACGAGAAGCGTTTGGGCAGCCTTCGGGTTGCTGTTTTCAGACAAATAATGCGGCGTGGCAGCCCACAAGCTCGTCACCGTTACTCCGGCTTGAGTCAAGACCTCGGTGAGTATGCCGGTGATGCCGGTTGGGCCTTCGTAGGTGGGTGGGAGTAGACCGAGCGCCAACCGCTGCTCGGCATTGTCCGTCACGCCGATCACGGGCACCGGCAGCGTATGGGGGACCTGACCGATAAAGGCGCCAAGGGCGATCGCCTCGGATACCCCCAGTTCCGACAGAACATGGGCGATGATCCGGGTGAAGACTTTCCACCTGAGTCGTGGTTCTTCGCCGAGGATGACCACAAGATCGCGTTTCTGCTCTGTCTCGATGGCGTAGATGCGCGTCTCTGGCCACGTAATGATCCGATCGTCGCCTTCGTAGCTGACGATGGGTCGGCTGACCTGATGATCATTGAACGCATCATGATCGATGACGGCGACATCGAGGCTGTCATTGAGGCTCAACAAGTTCCAAAGCGCGCCACTGGCCGATTCGGCGGCGTCATTCCAACCGGAAAAGGCATATATGGCCACGGGGTCACGGAGTGACGGCCGGGATATCCACGACAGGTCTTCCATGCGACCAGCCTAGTGGCCCTTGACCTTAAGTCGGGCTTTGGGCAGGGTGCCTGGCTACCGGTATTCGGGGTTGGGGAAGTCGAATCGGCAACCGGCGTCCCAGGAAGCCCGCTGGTTTCCGTGCACCGGCCAGCCGCCGGCGTCCTTGATGATGCGGGCGGTGTGGAGAAGGTTCCAGGTCATGAAGGTGGTGTTCCGGTTGGTGAAATCATTCTCTGGACCACCTGATCCTGGATCGAGGTAGGACGGCCCTGGACCGGCCTCTCCTAGCCAGGCGGCGTCGGCTTGGGGAGGGATCACGTAGCCGAGGTGCTGAAGGGAGTAGAGAATGTTCATGGCGCAGTGTTTGGCACCGTCCTCGTTGCCGGTGATGAGACAGCCACCGGTTTTGCCGTAATAGGAGTACTGGCCGTGCTCGTTGAGTTGTGACGAGTTCCCGTAGAGCCGCTCGATGACCCTGGTGCAAATTGAGGTCTTCTCGCCAAGCCAGATGGCGGTGCCCAGCACCAGGATGTCTGCGTTGGAGACTTTGGCGTAGATGGCTGGCCATTCGTCGAAAGACGCTCCGTGTTCGGTCATGTCCGGCCACACGCCCGGCGCGATGTCGTGGTCGGCGGCCCTGATGACCTCCGTTGTGACCCCATTCGCTTCCATGATGGCGATGGAGATGTCCATCAGGCCCTGGGTGTGCGACATTTCCGGGGACTTCTTCAGGGAGGTGTTGATAAACAGCGCCGAGATATCTGAGAAGTCCCAGGTACTTGACGTAGAGATGGCCTGCTGTCGTTCTGAGAGCTCCATGATGTCCCTCGCCTTTCGTAGCTACCCGGCTTCCAACCGCCGTGAGGGCACCGTTGTTCCATGCGGGTTGCGGGAACCGAGCATCAGGATCTCTAGACGCGGATCCACACGAGGCTGAGTTCGCCAACCGAGATGTCGGTTTTTTCGAGGCCGATATCGACCGTCTCGATGTCGGCGGCCGCCGCGTCCCATTGTTCCATGATCGTGTTCACGTCGTTCTCGAGGTCATCTTCGAGCGCCCCGAGTTGATCGTTCTTGTTGGTGAGTCTCTCGCTGGCCGTTTGGAGTCGCTCCTGGGTCTGGCGGGTCATTCGTCGGCGGGAAGCAGCCGAACCAACCGCCCTTGATCGTGATCGGCCACCGAGAATCGACCCGAGAAGATCGCCGGCGCCGGAGATGAGTTCGCTTTGGCGTCGACCCTGGACGTCGGTTTCCAACTCTCTGACCCGTCGCTCGGCGCTCGCCAACTGGTCGTTAACCGTTCGAATCTTCATTTTGTATTTGTCCTTCAGGCTGGCAATGGCCGCATCGGCGGCTTCCTCGGCCGCGGTTTGGCACCGACTTTGAAAGTCGGCTTCGGTCTCTCCAATCCGCGAGTAGATCTTCAAGGCAGGGTTCTTGAAAACCTGCACCCGTTGGTTGCGGGACAACCAGTCACGCAGGGCCGTGGTTGCCGAGCTGTAGAAGCCCTTCGTGTCGATCGCGGCAACCGGTAGGGCGTAATTGCACCCTGCCGGGGCGACGGTCATCAGATCCCGGTCGTCGTAATCGACGACCTTGGCAGTGGCCGGGTCAAAACGGTCGCCGATCGGATAGAAAATGGCTTCCCACTCTTCGGTGTGGTCTATACCGGCGTATTGGTCGTCAAACACCATGTTGACCCTGGCTACGAGGCCGGCCTCAAGTCTGGTTCCGTTGGGGTCGATTCCCAATTCAGCCGCCCACGGTGCGGCCGGATCGAGGTAATACACCCGAGTGGTGTCGGGTACCTGTGGCGCCACCGGGCTCTCGTCCTCCGAGGCACCCTCCGACATGGCCCCAGCCGTTGCTTGGTCAGCCGGGTTTGGTGCCGGCTCTGACGGCTCGCGAGTTGCCACAGGGGACCGCTCTGGTGAGTCGGCGGTAAGTGACTTCACTTGCTCGCGAGACAGTGGGCCGGCGAGGTACGACATGGCCCATCGTGTTGTGAAAAGTCGCGGTGCCTTGGCCGATGTCGAATGCAAGATGAACTGACGTTTGTCGAGGTCCGAAATGAGTGCACTGAGCGTGTTGACATCGACGGCTCCTGACGCCGACTTGAGTCCTTCGATAATGCGAGCCTTGTCCCGTTCGGTTTGTAGCCGTCCGATCATCCAGGTTCCTGCGTTCGACATGGCCTTGTAGTCCAGGTCGACGGGGTTCTGAGTCGATAGCAACAAGCCAACACCGAAGGCCCTCGCCTGCTTGAGCAACGTGAGAATCGGCTTCTTGGAGGGCGGGTTGGCAGTTGGTGGAACGAATCCAAAGACCTCATCCATGTAGATGAGTGCCCTGAGGTCCGACGTGCCTTGCTGCTTGCGCATCCAGGTCACTACCTTCGATAACAGGAGGGTTACCACGAACTGGCGCTCCGCATCCGTCAAATGTGACAGATACATGATGGAGGCGCGGGCCTTGCCATCAGTGGTGAAGAGGAGGCTCTGGATATCGAGAGCCGGCCCCTCGGTCCACGAGGCGAAAGCCGGCGACGCAACGAGGCCGTTGAGGCTCATGGCCAGCTTCAGGCGATCCTTTGGAGGGAAGAAGGTATCGAGATCGAAGACCCCCAGTTTGCGAATCGGGGGTGACTGGACCTGGCCGATGAGTGAGGCAAGATCGAGGTTGCGCCCTTCGGTCCAGGCTTTTTCAAGTATGGTTGAAAGAAGGATGTGCTCCGGCGAGGAGATCGGGTCGGCCACAATGTTGGCGAGGACCAGAAGCGACGATACGAAGCCTTCGATCTCAGCCCGGATGGTCTCGGCCTCTGTCGCCCAATCAAGATCCGGGGCCGCCAGGGAACCTACGATATTGAGCGGGATACCTGCCACAGAACCAGGTGTATAGATCTGGAACTCTGCGCCAAGTCCCAGTTGGCGGAGCCGATCACCGGTGATGCCCCACCCTTCCAGACCGTTCTTCCATGTTTCGGCGGTCGAGGCAGCAAACTCGTCGGGCGTCTGATCCTGGCGGCGAGCCGCGCCCTCGTCGACCCATGGCCGAAAGTCCGACGGTTGAAAGCTTGGGAAGTTGAGCAAAAGGTTGCCCATGTCGCCCTTGGGGTCAATGATCAAGCAGGGAATGTTGGAGAGGAGCGCCTCCTCAAGAGCCACGATTCCAAGGCCGGTTTTGCCCGAGCCGGTCATTCCAATGATCACCCCATGCGTCGTGAGGTCATGGGAGTCATACAGGACGTTCTCGCCTGTCTTTTCGTTGCTGGTGGGATCGATGATCCCACCGAGGAATAGTTCGCCTCGAGCTTGTTCAACCATTGGTACTCCTGGGCCGTTCTGATCCGATTGTAGGACCCCGTCTTCGGCGAGGATTCTCTACGGCGCTCCGGGGAGAAGTGACTCAAGGTCCGCCAGCGCCGTGTCGAGCAGCTGCCGGTCGCGCACGTCGGCCACGTTGCCAGCCCTGGCCGTTGCCGAGGCAATGTGACGGCGAGCGAGGGATACGTCGCCTGCCACGAACGCGGCCCTGGCCAGGGATTCATGGGCGAACCCGACGTAGAACGGCTCGAGCGCTCCGGCTTTGGCAAACCCGAGCGCCGACTCACCGTAGATTCTGGCCAGGTCCGCATCTCCGATGAGCGCATACACCCGGGAGACTTGCCAGTCTGAGACTGAGAAATTCTTCTCGTCGCCGACCTTTCGCCAACAGGCGAGCGAGCCGAGTGCGGTTGCCAGCATCATGCGCTCTTCGTCTTGTGAGCGTGTTTCGAGGTCGATATAGCTCCATGCCTCATTGAACAGGCTTATCGCCGCTGCCCGCCAATGGCTGTCATCCATGGTTGATGCTTTTCAATGTGCTGATGAAGGTGTCAAGGTCGGCCTGATTGTTGTAGAAATGCGGCCCGATCGAGATTTCGTCGGGACTGTACGCACCCACGAGAATATCAAGGGCCTGCAGGCCGGATTGGACACGGAACGCATCGTCGACTTGCAGGGTGACGATGGCACCCCGATCTTCCGACGTGTCGGACGTAACCGGCACGGCCGCCGATTCGGCAAGCTCGATCACGTTGCCAGTGGCGGCCAGCGAGCGTTGCCGGATGTTTTCGATTCCGAGTGTGAAGAGGGGTTCGAGCCCGGCCGTGAGGGCGTAGAGAGCGGCCGGGTTCGGTGGCCCGTCGAGAAACCTGCCAATCCCGGACGGATCGGGATCGGGCCAGGTCGGGTCACCGTCGATCCCCCAGCCCGGGGTCCGTGGTTCAAGCTGGCCGAGAATCTCGGGATGCACGTACAACCAGGCCGATGAGGTCCCTCCGCAGAGCCATCCATCGGTGCGGCCAACTGCAAAGTCGACACCGAGATCCTCGATATCGATCGGTACGGCGCCGGCTGACTGTGAGCAGTCAAGTAGGACGTATCCATCGACGTCGTGGGCGGCGGCCACGACCCGCTTCAGGTCGATTGACGAACCAGATGGCGGCCCATCGCTCAGCATCACAATGGCGGTGCGCTCATCGATTTCTGCCAGGAGGGTCTCGGTGGCGATGGTGCGACCATCCCAACTGCGGACGATTGCCTCGGTGAGTCCGGCCTGGCGTTGCCAGTACCGGCGACCCGGACTGTGTTCCAGTTGAGTGGTCACAAATCGGGATTGAGCGGGCTGGAAACGGAAACACGAGTCGATGGCTACCAACGCGGCCATCATGCCGGTTGTGGCAACCGTCGTTTGGGGCGAAGCGCCCACCAGGGTGCCGATCGTGTTACCGACTTCGAACGGCAGGCTCGACCAGGCTTGATCCCAGGCTGACGATCCGAGGGTTGCCCAGTCTTCGGCGAATTGGGCAAGCAGATCCGAAGAAGCGAAACTCATGGCCCCCTGGTTATGGCTCGAGAGATAAGTCGTCGTTTCGAGAATGGGGAACTGAGATCGCCAGTTGGGTGCCATGGTTGCGAGTGTATCGCGATGCATTCGTCCGTTTCCTGTGGATCGCCTGTCGGCTCGTTTTACGAGCCGAGTACGATGGTCGCGTAGACCAATCTTTCCTACAGGACCTCCCATGACAGCTGGTGATCTCATCGAAGGTGGATTCGGGCCAAATATTTGGCTCGTCGACGAGATGTACCGCAAGTTCCTCGACACCCCAGCGAGTGTTTCCGAAGCCTGGCAAGAGTTCTTCTCTGATTACGCTCCCGGCTTGAACGCCCAGGTCGCCGTCCAGGGTAAATCCCCGGCACCGACGCCGACGGCTCCGGCGCCCGCCGCCGCTCGAGACGATCAGGAACTACCACCCGGCGCGTCGCCATTACGCGGGGTCTCAGCCCGGATCGCCGAGCGGATGGATGACTCGCTGTCGGTGCCAACCGCCACGTCAGTTCGGACGATCCCCGCCAAACTGCTGGAGGTCAATCGGCGGATCATCAATAATCAGCTGGCTCGAATCACCCTGGGTGGCAAGGTTTCGTTCACCCACCTGATCGGTTGGGCAGTGGTACGAGTGATTGCCGAGCAGCCCGACATGAACGTCGCCTACCAGGTGGTGGACGGCCAGGCTTATCTGGTGCAGCACGCGGCAGTGAATCTCGGCCTGGCAATCGATGTCGAGCGCAAAGACGGCTCCCGCAGTCTCATGGTGCCGAACATCCGGTCAGCCGACCAGATGAACTTTCAGGAGTTCTGGCTGGCGTACGAAGAGATGGTCCACCGGGTTCGTTCGAACAAGATCACCCCTGAGGACTTCGCAGGCACCACGGTCAGCCTGACCAACCCTGGCACGATCGGGACCGTTCAGTCGGTACCGCGGTTGATGGATGATCACGGGCTGATCGTTGGTGTTGGAGCGATCAATTTTCCACCCGAGTTTGCCGCGGCCAATCCGGCCTTTCTGGCCCGGATGGGCATCGGTCGGATCATCACCATGACTTCTACCTACGACCACCGGGTTATTCAGGGTGCCCAATCTGGCCGGTTTCTAGCCCGGGTGCATGAGCTGCTGCTTGGCGCAGATCGATTTTACGACGACATTTTTCAGGCGATGGGCATCCCCTATACGCCGGCGCGTTGGGCGGTCGACGACAACCCGCAGATTGGGACCACCGCGTGGGCCGAGAAACAGGCCAGGGTATTTCAGCTCATCAACATCTACCGGGTCCGTGGACATCTCATCGCCGACCTTGATCCGCTCAGGCAAAGCGCTCCGTTACTTCACCCCGAACTTGATCCGTTGACGTATGGCCTCACGATCTGGGATCTTGATCGGGAGTTCGCCACCGGTGGAATCCTTGACCAACCCGTCATGAAGCTGGGTGACATTCTCGGTTCACTGCGCGATGCGTACTGTCGGACAACTGGCATCGAGTACATGCATATCCAGGAACCCGTTCAGAAGGATTGGATCCAGAAGCGGATTGAGGGCGCCCAGCCGCCCGTTTCCCAGCAGGCGAAGATCCGGCTGCTCCGTAAGCTCAACCAGGCGGAAGCCTTCGAACGATTCCTCCACACCAAGTATGTGGGCCACAAGCGGTTTGGTCTTGAAGGGGCAGAGAGTCTCATTCCTCTGCTCGACACGGTCCTGAACTCAGCCGGTGAGGCCGGGATGGAAGAGGTCGTTATGGGGATGGCCCATCGTGGTCGGCTCAACGTATTGGCGAACACGATCGGCAAGGAATATGCCCGTATCTTCCGCGAGTTCGATGACGCCGATGTGGCCAAGACTCAGGGTTCGGGCGACGTCAAGTATCACCTCGGTTCAAGCGGGATTCACGAGTTGGTCGATGGCCGGAAGCTGGTCGTCTCGGTCGTGGCCAATCCCAGCCACCTGGAGGCTGTCGATCCGGTGCTGGAAGGATTTGTCCGTGCCAAACAAGAGCAGCACGGTCCGACCGGCCATCAGAAGGTGTTGCCGGTCCTTATCCACGGCGATGCCGCCTTTGCCGGGCAGGGCGTGGTGGTGGAGACATTGAACATGTCCCAACTGCGCGGCTATCGAACCGGTGGAACCGTTCATATCGTTGTGAACAACCAGGTTGGATTCACCACTTCGAGCCTGGATGCCCGATCGAGTTTCTACGCCACCGATGTCGCCAAGACGGTCCAGGCTCCCATCATCCATGTCAACGGTGACGATCCGGAAGCGGTAGCCAAAGCCGCCGAATTGGCCTTCGCGTTTCGCCAGACGTTCGACAAGGACGTCGTGATTGACATGATCTGTTATCGGCGTCGGGGTCACAATGAGGGCGACGAGCCGTCCTATACCCAGCCGATCATGTATCGGATCATCGATCAGCGCAGGTCGGTCCGCAAGCTCTATATGGAAAAACTGGTCAACACCAAAGAAATTTCCATCGAAGAAGGCGAGGCATTTCTTGAAGAGTTTCGAGGATTGCTCGACATGGCGTTCAATGAAACTCGTGACCTTGAAGCGGTGCCGTCTGACCCGGTAGTCGAGTCACAACCATCCGGGGCTCTGAGCTCGTCGGTCGACCGGGACATTCTCGAACAAATTGTGACGGCCGTTTCAACGCCTCCGGACGGATTCAACCTACACCCCAAACTGGTCCGACTCGTCGAGAATCGGCGCCGGATGTTCGATGAGGGGCTCGTCGATTGGGGCATGGCCGAAGCGTTCGCGTTTGGATCCATGGCGCTGGACGGAATCTGGGTCCGATTGGCCGGGGAGGATTCAAAACGAGGGACCTTCTCGCACCGTCATGCCAGCCTGGTGGACTACGAAACGGGTAAGGAATGGATCGCGCTCCAGGACCTCGCTGATGGGCATGCCAGACTTCGACTGGTCGACTCGCTACTGTCCGAGTTCGGTGCTCTCGGGTTCGAGTACGGCTACTCGATTGGAGCTCCGCAAGCTTTTACCGCCTGGGAAGCCCAGTTCGGCGACTTTGTGAACGGTGCCCAGGTGATCATCGATCAATTCATCTCGGCGGGCGAAGACAAGTGGGGCCAGCGATCCAGGCTGGTCATGCTGCTCCCGCACGGCTTTGAGGGGCAAGGTCCCGAACACTCGTCCGCCCGGTTGGAACGCTTTCTTCAGTCGTGTGCCGGGGACAACTTGCGGGTTATCGTGCCGTCCACTTCCACGTCCTATTTCCATGCGCTACGGCGCCAGTCGCTCGATCCGATACGGAAACCGATGGTCGTTCTCACGCCCAAGAGTCTTCTTCGAACCAAGGAAGCATTCGGGAGCGTTGAACACATTGTTACCGGGGCTTTCGAGCCGGTCATTGGTGACCCCGACGTTGTCGTTACCGACGTCAAACGTGTGGTGTTGTGCTCGGGCAAGGTGTACTACGACCTATTGGAGAACCGCTCGTCGGAGGTGGCGCTGGTTCGGGTTGAACAGCTTTACCCGTTCCCTGAAGCAGAGCTGATGGCCGAGCTTGGCCGATACCGTCGGGGAGTGGAGGTCACCTGGCTCCAGGAGGAGCCCGTCAACATGGGTGCCTGGACATTCATTCGCCCCCGGTTGGCGGCGTTGATCGGTGGTGAGGTCGGATTGATCAGCCGCCCGGAATCGGCCAGTCCGGCCAGCGGGAGCCATCACCAACACGACCGCGAGCAAGCTGCGCTCAGCGACCAGGCCTTTCGCTAGTCGTCGAGGGTTTGCGAATGTCGAGCTAGATGGCCGGGGGAGGCAGGTATCTGGCTTTGGTGATTT
>JAENVV010000129.1 GCA_016650365.1 Acidimicrobiia bacterium | reverse complement strand
GGATACTTCGGAAAGCCGATCAGCGAGGTGACCCTGGGCGAGGCCGCCCTGTTGGCCGGTTTCATCCAATCACCGTCCACGACCGATCCCCGACTCAATCAGCAGGCCGCGCTAGACCGCCGCTCCGTGGTCCTCGACAAAATGATCGAACTCGGGTGGATCACATCCGACGAAGGTGAGGCTGCCAGAGCCGAAGCCCTTCACCTGGCAACCAAGCAGCCACCCGACCAATCCAACTATCCGTACTTCGTGGAAGAGGTAAAACGACAACTCCTCGATGACCCGGCGATGGGCCTGACCGCCACCGATCGGTATCAGGCGCTATTTCGAGGCGGACTCCGAATCTATACGACTCTCGACCCAACCATACAGGCTGTGGCCGAAGCGAGTGTGGCCGAAATCCTGCCAGAGAACGGTCCTTCGGCCGCTTTGGTCGCCATCGAACCGTCCACCGGGTATGTGCGGGCGATCGTGGGCGGATCCGATTTCTACGCAACCGATGATCCCGTTGCCCAGTTCAACCTCGCAACCCAGGGCCGGCGCCAAGCCGGATCATCGTTCAAGCCGTTTGTGCTCGCCGCAGCCCTTGAACAGGGTATGACGCTCAGCACCGAATTCGCCGGAGGGAGTTCGGTGACCATCCAGACCCCCAGCGGACCGTGGGTGGTTGAAAACTATGCCGGATCGAACTGGCCGGATCTGACGCTTCTTGAGGCAACTGTCTTTTCTGTGAACGTGATCTACGCCCAACTCGTCAATGCGATAGGTCCTGAGTCAGTCGTTGAAATGGCCGAAAATGCCGGCATCACGAGCAAACTCGAACCCTTCCACGCCATCGCTCTCGGAGCCCAGGAAGTAAGCGTGTTCGACATGGCCTCGGCATACGGGACCTTTGCCGCCGGAGGCATCCATGTAGAGCCAACCCTCGTAACCCACATCGAGACCCACAAGGGCGTCAACCTCTACCAGCCGGTGCCGGTGATCACCGAAGCGATGAGTCAGGACACGGCCAGCCTGGTGACGGGTGCGTTGAGCGAGGTCGTCCGGCGTGGCACGGGCCAACGAGCCCAAATCGGCCCCCCGATTGCCGGCAAGACCGGTACATCACAAGCCCATCGGGACGCCTGGTTCGTTGGCTACACACCCGAGCTGGTGGCAGCTGTTTGGGTGGGTTTCCCGCAGGGGCAAATCTCGATGGAACCACCCAACACGCCCATAACCGTGGTCGGCGGTTCCTACCCGGCTGAGATCTGGGCGGCCTTTGCGTCCCAGGTCCTCACGGGTATCGGCGTTACCGGCCTGGCAAGTCCTGATGCGCTGGGCATGCAACGGGTGACCATCGATACATCGACCGGGTTCCTCGCAGGCCCGTTCTGTCCCCGTGAATTCATCCAGACGATCAACGTCCCCGCCGGCGATGCACCAACCACCGTGTGCCCCATCCACAATCCGGCCGGCATCGTCGATGTGGGAGCAACCGACGTCCCCAGCGTCATCGGCATGGACCTGGGCGAGGCGACCTCGACACTTCAGGCCCTGGGGTTTTTCGTCACCATTGTCTGGGATGACGGAGGCGGTCTCCCGCAAGGGACCGTATTCGGTCAGTCCCCGTCTCCTGGTTTCCCGGCTCAGCTCAATTCGGATATCGAGCTGACCCTGGCCGGTCCCGCTTTCGATGCGGCCTTACCGTCCGTTTTGGGATTCACCATCGAAGAAGCGCATTCGCGTATGGATCCGATCGGCGTAGGAATCAACGTCATCATCGAGGCCGAAGCCAACCCTGACGACGCGCAGCGCCGCCCTGGAGTCATCTGGAAACAAGATCCGGCCAAGGGAGGGGCCGTCGAAGGCACCGTCACCGTCTGGATCAACCCGTAGCGATCAGCACACAGCGCCAGGGACGATCGGCCGCCCGGGTGAGTCCCACCCGCCGTTTCCATTCACAATCGGCTTGAACCCTCGGTCCGGTAATCGACACGATCTCCAAAGCCTCGAGGTGCATCCCGTCAATGGCATTATCGATACCGAGTGCGGTAGTCAGCCTGCCGGGACCGTCGGCAAGGTGATCGGTTCGGCCCCGGCGCTGCTCCATGAGCTCCCGGCCCTCCCGAGGCAATCCGGCTCGGATCAACACCGCCTGGGGGTCGTCGACTCCCCCGGTGACGATATTCAAACACCAATGCAGTCCATAGGACCGATACACATAGATGGTCCCGCCCGGACCGAACATCGGGGCGTTGCGGGGCGTACGGCCCCGAAACGCATGACTGGCCGGATCATCGCTACCACCGTACGCTTCAACTTCGGTGATCAGGACGCTGGTTCGACCGACGGCACTTTCGGTGGTCAGCACCGAACCCACGAGCGACCGGGCCACCACGAGAGCCGGGCCGTCCCAACGGCCCATCAGCTCAAGATGTCCAGCAAAACTGCCTTGAAGGCATGCAACCGATTCTCGGCCTGGTCGAATACCCTTGATCGGTTGTGCTCCATTACCGGACCGGAAACCTCTTCTCCCCGGTGGGCGGGTAGGCAGTGCATGAAAATGGCGTCTTCGGCAGCTTTACCGAACAAACGCTCATCCACGGTGAAGTGCTCAAATGCCGCCAGACGCTGGGCGGTCTCTGCCTCACTGCCCATGGACGTCCAAACATCCGTGTAGACGCAGTCGACCCCGCCAACGGCCTCGGCCGGATCATTCGTAATTACGACGTCCCCGAACGTACGGGCCAGAGCTACAAATCGCTCGTCAGGCCCGTAACCAGCCGGAGTTGCAATGCGCACCGGAGAGCCCATCATGGCGGCCCCAACGACCAGCGAATGGCAGACGTTGTTGCCATCGCCGACGTAGGCAAGCGACGCTCCAGGCCGATGCTCCATGATCGTGAGCAGGTCCGCAATTGCCTGACAAGGATGCTCGGTGTCGGACAACAGATTGACTACCGGCGCCTCAGCCACCGCGGCGATGGATTCCAGGTGGCCGTGTTCGAAAACCCGCATCGCAATGACGTCGAGGTATCGATCGAGTACCCGTCCTACATCTTCGACAGTTTCTCGACCCCCGATGCCAACCTCCTCGTTTCTAAGGACGACCGGATGGGCGCCGAGCTGAAAAGCCCCAACTTCCGACGAAACTCTCGTCCTGGTAGATGGTTTCATAAAAAACAAGCCAACGGATCTACCGGACAGGCGGCCGGCGAAACGTCCAGGATCCGCCTTCACGTCGGCAGCCAAATCGACGAGACGCCGGATCCGTTCCGGGGAATTGTCGGCGATTCCGAGAAAATCCATCATTACGCACCCCGTAGTCGGGCTCCGGCGGCCGCAGCCACCGCCGCCACGATTCTCTCGCGAGCTGCAGTCACATCGTCGGCTGTCAAGGTCCGCTCGCCCGCCCGCAAGCGAAAGCGAATGCCGACAGCCTTGGTTTCGCCCCGCAGAAACTCATCAAATACATCTGCCACTTCCACCAAGTCACCACAAGCTCGGACTGCTTCGGCAAGTACGGACGCGGCCGGGGTGGTCGCCGCGACCTCGAACGACAGATCGAACTCGGATGGAGGAAAGACACTGGGCTCGGCGAAGGCCCACAGACCCGGATCGGCGACAATCGGGGCCAAAGCTAGCTCGCCTACCACAACCCGCCCGGGGAGATCGAAGGACCGTGCCACCGACGGATGAAGCTCGCCAATGTGGCCGATGACCTCACCTTGCAGTTCGATATAGCCTCCCCGTCCCGGATGGAGACCAGCGATTTCCGTTTGAGCGATGCGGTACTCGCCGAGTCCCAATTGGCCAACAATGGTGCGCCACAGAGCCATCCCGGTGAACACGTCGACCGGGCGTCCGAACCCGGCAAGGTCAGCCCACCCAACCGAGCCCACGGCTACAAACGCCAATACCTCCGGCTGATCAGGTACCAATCCGAGTTCCGGGGAGTCCTCGTTGAAGAACACTTTGCCGATCTCGAAGAGTCCCACCGACGCCGCACCGTGAGCCAGGTTGAACCGGGCACTTTGCAGCAACCCTGGCATCAGGGTTGTGCGCATGAGGGATTCCTCC
The DNA here is from genome assembly GCA_016650365.1 of Acidimicrobiia bacterium. NCBI lineage: Bacteria > Bacillati > Actinomycetota > Acidimicrobiia > Acidimicrobiia bacterium. Next base: position 18,580 of record JAENVV010000129.1, on the reverse strand, counting down.
TCTCGGAGCGGGTTCTTGACCTCGATGGCCTGGAGTCGACGGTCCCCCTCGGGAAGCCCAAGCACGGCCAAATCGGCATGCCCGGTGAACGTTGACGTGTGCGCTTCGGAAAACCCGTGCCCACGCACCACGAGCCGCAATGTTCGTAACCGCCGTTGTTCGGGTGATAATCCCCCATCGCCACCGGTTGGGACCCGACTCGGAAAGTTGTCGAAACCGTACAGTCGGGCGACCTCTTCGATCAGGTCGATAGCCCGCGTCACGTCAGGACGGTTCGTTGGGACGACCACGGTGAGCGGATCGACCCCGGTGACTGAAAACTCCAACCGGCCGAGGAGGTCGGTGACCTGTTCGGACGACATCGGCACACCCAGGATGCGGTCCACCTCATCGATCGGTAACACCACTGTCAGCGGCTCGATTGGTTCGGGGTAGCTGTCTACGACGCCTCCGACGATGGTGCCGCCGGCGTGAGCCGCGATGAGTTCGGCCATTCGATCTGCTGCCAACAGCGGCAGGTTTGGATCGACCCCCCGTTCGAACCTGGCTGATGCCTCAGATCGCAGACCGTGCCGCCGACTCATTCGCATGATCGTTGGCGGGTCCCACGAAGCACACTCGATCAGGACATTCACAGTGGCGTCGGACACCTCCGACTCCAACCCTCCCATCGTGCCTGCGAGCGACGACCCCTGCCGAACATCAGCGACCAGCAGATCCTCAGGAGTCAGCTCACGCTCGACGCCATCAAGGGTGACCAGGGTTTCTTGCGGGTTGGCGGCACGGACGACGATGTGGCCGTCGGCGACTTTGTCCCTGTCGAAGGCATGGGTCGGCTGACCGAGTTCAAGCATCACGTAGTTCGAAACGTCGACGATATTCGAAATCGAACGCACACCGGCTTTCACCAGTCGTTGGGCCATCCAGAGCGGGGCCGGTCTGACGTGGACTCCGCGAACTTCCCGTGCCACGAAGCGTCGACACCGGTCATCCTCGATATCAACCCGCAAGTCGATCTGACCGCTGGTCACGGTTAGGTCCGGTGAAGGGGTCCGGTATGACATATCGAAATGGGCAGCCAATTCCCTTGCCAGTCCAACCATCGACATGGCATCGGGCCGGTTCGGAGTGATCGACAGGTCGAACACGACATCGGGCAGCTCAAGATGGTCCACGAACGGTGTCCCGATCGGCAGGCCGTCCTCCAGAACCAGAATTCCGTCCTGATCTTCGCCGAGTCCTAGCTCCTTGGATGAACAGATCATGCCGTTGGACACCACCCCCCGGATCTCGCGCTTGGTGATGGTGAAATCCCCGCCCAGCACGGCGCCGGGTACGGCCACCGCCACGGTGGCACCAGCTTCAAAATTCCAGGCACCACAGACGATGTCGGTGGGTCCGTCACCGGTATCGACCGAACAGAGTCTTACCTTGTCGGCGTTGGGATGGGCTTGCACCGTGAGAACCTTGCCGACCAATACCCCGGTGAATTGGGGCTCGATGGTCTCGACACCTTCGACCTCATGGCCGAGATTGGCGAAGATGTCTGCGAGAACGGCAGGGTCACCGATTGGAAGGTCGACATAGTCCCTGAGCCAGCAGAGTGAAACCTTCATACAAACTGTCCCAACACCCGGAGATCGTTTTCGAAGAAGTGTTTGATGTGGGTGATGCCGTGCCGGACCATGGCCAACCTTTCAACGCCCATCCCAAAGGCGAAACCGCTCACTGCGGATGGGTCGTAGCCAACCGCTTCGAACACGTTCGGATCGACCATTCCGCAGCCCATAAGCTCAATCCACCCGGAATTCGAGCAGACCCGGCAACCACTGCCGTCGCAAGCAAAACACGACACGTGCATCTCGGCAGATGGTTCGGTAAACGGAAAGAAATGCGGGATGAGCTTGATGACCCGCCCGTCACCGAAGAAAGCCTTGGCGAAATACTCGAGCGTCCCCTTCAGGTCGGCGAACGTGATATCGGTGTCGACGACCAGGCCCTCGACCTGATGAAAAACCGGAGAATGCGTCGCGTCGAGGCTGTCCGCTCGAAAGACCCGACCCGGTACGACCACATGAACGGGCGGTTCGTGATCTTGCATATACCGCGCCTGGACGGGTGAGGTGTGAGTTCGCAGAAGCATCTCGTCGGTCGGGTCTCCAAAATCCACGTACAGGGTGTCCGATTCGGCCCGAGCCGGGTGCGTGGACGGGGTGTTCAGCGCATCAAAGTTGTACCAGGCCGTCTCGACCTCCGGCCCGGTGGCAACTCGATAACCGAGCGAGACAAAGATGTCAGAAACCTCGTCCATGACTGTTGTCAACAAATGCTCGGTGCCAAGCGTCACCCGGTGGTTCGGCACGGTGACGTCCACCCGATCGGAAACCAGCAGGGTGTTCTCTTCGGCAATCTCAAGGGCCCGCCGACGATCGGCGATAACCACCTGGACCCCACTAAACACCTCGTTGATCCGGACGCCGGCCCTCGGCCGATCGTCGGGATCCAAGGCACTCAAACCGCGTCGCATCCGCGCGATAACGGAGTTCTTGCCGATCAATTCGGTTTCGACACCCTTCAACCCTTCGAGCGAGTCCACCGCTCCGACCAGACCGGGCGCGTCGTTGGCTACCTGTTCGAGTTCGTCCATAGAACGCAACAGGTTAGCGGCCACCCTTCGAGGAGCGATTCTCAATTGCATAGAGGGCAATCGAGGCTGCCGCAGCTGCATTGAGGGACTCGGTGCCGCCAGGCATCGGGATGGTGAAGCGATGGTCGGCTTGACTCACGATTTCGTCGGCGAGACCATGCGCCTCGTTCCCGATGAGGATGGCTACTCGGCCGCTCGGGATCGACTCGGGTCCGTCCCCCCCGACCCCGACAGTCGCAACGGTGGCGTACCCACGGCTTCTGAGATCATCAACGGTCAGACTCGGTGCCACTTCTACCGCCGTCGCGAAGTGTCCACCTCCGCCCGCCCGGATCGTCTTAGGCGCCCATATGTCGACGCTCTGGCCGGCGACTATGACACCGAACCCAAAGGCCGCCGCGCTACGAACGATGGTCCCTGCGTTGCCGGGGTCGGCCAGATCCCACAGAACGACCACTGATCCGGTGGCTTGAATCGAAGGTGGAATGGCAATGATGGCAACCGGGCCCCGCGGGTTCTCCGTATCGGCGATGCGGCGCAGTATCGATTCCTCGACGAGTACGAGTTCCGCGTCCGCTTGCTCGGCAAGGTCGGCAGCTTCGTCATCGTGAGGGTGGGCGAAAATGGTGTCGATCAGTACGCCAAAACGGACTAAATCGGCCACCAAATGGGGTCCCTCGACGAGCGTCTTGCCGGCCTCCCTACGAGCCGAGGCGCGACGAAGCCGGACCGCTTCAACCACCCTCTTGTTGCGTGATGAGCGGACCGGCTCCAGCGAGTTACTTCTGGCTGGTGGCAACCTTGGCCAGGTGAGTGAAGGCCTGCGGGTCGTTCACGGCCATCTCAGCAAGCATCTTGCGATCAACCTCGACTTCGGCGGCTTTGAGACCGGCCATCATCTGACTGTAGGTCGTACCATTTTGACGAGCGGCCGCGTTGATGCGGGTAATCCACAGCCGACGAAAGTCACCCTTACGGTCTTTACGATGGTCGTAAGAGTCCTGCATGGCGTGCATGACCTGCTCATTGGCGGTGCGATACCGACGACTTTTTGCACCTCGATAGCCGCTGGCCCGCTCCATCACCTTCCGGTGCTTTTTGCGGGCGTGTACGGCGCGTTTAACTCGAGCCATGATTCCTCCTACTGTCCCAGCAACTTCTTCATACGCTTTGCATCGCCGCTGGCAACCCCGGTTTCACCGTCGAGACGACGATATCGGTCCTTGCCCTTGGCCAAGCGCAAATGCTGCTTGCCTGCTTGGCGACGGCGTAATTTGCCGGTACCAGTTGTCTTGAAGCGCTTCGCAGTGCCCTTATGAGTTTTCATTTTTGGCATGTGCTCAGCTCCTTTCTTATTCTGACTCGGTGTCGTCTATCTCATCCGAGACAGCGTCTTCAGAGTCCATTATCGGATCTGATGTGTCTTCAGAATCCTCTATCGGATCTGATTTGTGGTGGATGACAATCGTCTTGGCCAATGCCGTTGGGGCGAGAACCGCAGTCATCGACCTACCGTCTTTGGCGGGGTGCTGTTCCAGCGTCACGTAGTCGCCCAGATCCCCGACCAACCGGCCGATAAGGTTCAGTCCCAATTCGGGCCGTTCGTTCTCACGGCCACGAAATCGCACGGTGACCTTGAGTTTGTCACCTTCTGACAAGAACTTCAGTGAGCGATTCAGGAACATCGTGTAGTCGTGATCACCAATTCTCGGTTTGAGCCGAATTTCTTTGATGACGGTTCGGGTTTGCTTCTTGCGAGCTTCCCGATCACGAACCGACTGTTCGTATTTGTGCTTACCGAAGTCCATGATCTTGCATACTGGCGGCCGCGCTTCGGGTGCGACCTCTACGAGGTCAAGCCCTAACTGGTCGGCGAGCCAAATGGCCTCTTCGATTTTCTTTGTTCCGATCTGGGATCCATCCGGGGCAATAACCAGCACCTCTTTGGCGCGGATATTCCCGTTGATGCGTAGGTCGGCGATCTGTGCCCTCCCGGGGTCTGGTCGGTTTTCGTTCTTAACAACAGAAACGCAGCACGAGATGCTGCGTTCACGGACACGCCACCATAAGGCAGCGTCATCGTCATACCTCGGCGCACTAGAACTCGGTGAGTTGGGTGGCCGGGTGGGAAGCAGCAGCCTCCACTTTCGTATCGATTGTCGGGTCAGTATACGGGGTGGCCACTACGTGTCAATGTGGCCGACGCCAACCGGTCAGGTCAATCCGACAGTGAACGGATGGCGGCTACCGCCTGGAGGGCCGCCTGCACTGCTTCCGCACCCTTGTTCCCTGGACCGGGCAGACTTCGTTCTCTGGCGTGCTCATAGGTTCGGACCGTCAGGACAGCGTTACCGATCGGGACTCCGGTTTCGACGCTCACTTGCATGAGGCCGGCGGACGTCTGAGTGCAGACATGGACGTAATGATCCGTCTCCCCCTCGATAACCGCACCGATGGCGATGACCGCGTCACACGTGGCAGCCAGCACCCTGGCGAGGACCGGCAGTTCAAGCGCTCCTGCGACCGCAACATCAACGACTTCCTTCACCCCGGCGTCGCGCAGGGCGGCCAAGGCTCCATCGCGCAGAGCAGCAGTGACGTCCCCGTTGAATTCGGCAGTAACGACGGCCACCCGCACCGGTTTCATTCTGAATCGAACGTCAGATCGTGGCCAAGTTTGGCAGCCTTGGTTTCGAGATAGGACCGGTTCTCAAGCGTGGGGGCCGTCTGGAGGGGAACCCGTTCACTGATCGAAAGTCCATAGCCCTCGATCCCGGCTCGTTTGATCGGATTGTTGGTCATGAGGCGGAGGGTTGTCAGACCAAGATCCGTCAGAATTTCCGCACCCACCCCATAGTCACGAGCGTCCGGCGGAAAACCGAGGTCAATATTGGCCTCGACCGTGTCGCGACCCTGATCCTGCAGCGCGTAGGCCTGAAGTTTGTGCATAAGTCCTATCCCGCGCCCTTCGTGCCCTCGAATGTACAAAAGCACTCCCGTACCCTCCTCGGCGATGAGTCGGAGGGCGTCATCGAGTTGGTAGCCACAGTCACATCGTTTTGACCCGAATACATCTCCGGTAAGGCATTCCGAATGGACCCGGGTGAGGACATCCTTTTTGCCGGCGACATCGCCCATCACGAGAGCGACATGCTCTCGTCCGTCCACCAGGCTCTCGTAACCAACGGCACGAAAATCGCCGTATTCGGTTGGGATCCGGGCTTCGGACATCCTGCGAACCACCCGCTCGTTGGCTCGACGGTAGGAAATGAGGTCGGCGATCGTAATGAGCTTGAGTTCGTGCTCTTTGGCGAACCGTTCCAGCTCTGGCAGCCGCATGACCGACCCGTCGTCCTGGACCATTTCACACAGCACTCCCGCCGGATATCGATTCGCCAGCCGGGCGAGGTCAACCGCGGCCTCGGTGTGGCCGGCCCTGCGCAGGACGCCCCCGGGGTGGTACCGCAGAGGGAATACATGACCAGGGCGATTAAAATCGTGTTCTGAGGTGGTCGGATCGCAAAACGCCCGGACGGTTGCAGAGCGGTCAGCAGCCGAGATACCCGTCGTGGTCCCGTGAGTGGAATCGATCGAAATGGTGAACGCAGTCCGCAAGGACTCGGTGTTGTGGGTCACCATCGGTGGAAGATGCAATTCATCAAGACGGGTGCCTTCTGCGGCCAAGCAGATCACGCCCGAGGTGTACCGGACCATGAAACCCATCTTTTCCGGTGTCATGGCGTCTCCGGCGATGATCAGATCGCCCTCGTTTTCCCGATCTTCATCGTCGACCACCACCACAAACTCGCCGTTGGCGATCGCTTCGATGGCTTCAGTGATGCTGGCAGTAGTCATGTACGGTCTCCCATGAGACGTTCCACGTATTTGGCGATTACGTCTATCTCGATGTTTACCCGGTCACCGACCTGTCGGCGACCAAGGATTGTTGCCTCCAGAGTATGCGGTATGAGCGCAATCTGAAAACCCTCGCCCGTGTTGGCTGCCACCGTCAGGCTGACTCCATCGACCGTTACGCTTCCTTTGTCGACGATATACCGTTTGAGACCGTCGTCGACGGTGATGCTGAACCGTTTGCCGTCACCCTCTGGATCCAATCCAGTCACCGTACCGACTCCATCGACATGGCCTTGCACGATGTGGCCGTCGAATCGTCCGTCGGCCTTCATGGGCCGTTCAAGATTGACCTGAGAACCGGCGGACAAATCGCCGGTATTGGTCTTGGCCAAGGTTTCCAATACCGCATCGACCGAAAACGACGTCTCCGTGAGTTCGACGGCGGTTAGACACGTCCCGTTGACCGCGATCGAATCGCCGATTTTCAGCCAGGGAGCGAGCTGCGGCGCTTCAACCGTTAGGCGCATCCCCGCCGTATCGACGGCGACCGCAGTCACGACGCCGATCGCTTCCACTATTCCAGTAAACATCAAGTTCCTCTCGGCAGCAGCTCGACCCGGATGTCATCGCCAAGAAGCTCTACTGACTTGGTGCGCATGTCGAGGGCATCCGTCAGGGTCGCGAACGAACCCGCGAAGGCATTTCTTCCCGATCCGCCTGCCAATTTCGCCCCATAGTAGATGACCACCCTGTCGACGAGTCCGGCGGAGAACAGCGATCTCGCCAGGTGAGGGCCACCCTCGACCATCACATCGAGCATGCCGAGTTCGCCCAGTCGACGGGCCAGCACAGCTACGTCGACCCGTCCGTCCCCGTCGGTCGCGACGGGCACATGTTCTCCGGGTCCCTGGTAACCCGATTCGGCCACCACCAACGGGTTTCGTCCCCAGATCCTGGCGTCGAGCGGGAGCGGAGTACGCCCCGCCACAATGACAGGACGGGGTTGGCGACCGTCGACCATTCGCACATCGAGCAACGGATCGTCGGCAATCACCGTGCCAGAGCCCACCAGGACCGCATCGGATTCAGCCCGTAGCCGGTGGGAGTCCTGCCGGGCCAGATCTCCGGTTATCCATTGACTCGTCCCGTCGGCCGCCGCGGCATTCCCATCGAGGGTCAGGGCCATCTTCAACGTGATCCGGCTTCGGCCGAGCCTCCGGTGGTGAAAATAGCCAGGATCCATCGCTTCGGATTCGTCGGCCTTCACACCGGTGACCACCTCGATTCCTGCCGCCTCCAGGCGGGCAACCCCGCTACCGGCCACGTTCGTGTCCGGATCGATCGCAGCCACGACCACCTTGGAAACCCCCGCAGCTATAAGTGCATCGGCACATGGCGGGGTCCGTCCGTGATGGGAACACGGTTCGAGAGTCACATAGATGGTCGACCCGGCGACATCGGCGCTGGCGGATTTGAGTGCCACGATTTCGGCGTGGTCGGATCCCGGGGCGACATGGGCACCCTCTCCAATGACCTCGCCTTGCGCGTTGACAATTACCGCCCCGACCCGGGGATTGGGATGCGGTCTCTGGCGGCTGGCCAGTTCAAGGGCCCGAACCATGTGTTCCATCGGCCACAGGCTAGCCAGCGGCGGGATAGCCGCTACGACGACCTCCGGTCGATTTCGAAGGAGGATCCGATCTGACGCTTGGCGAACTCCTTCATCTCGACCGCCACCGCGGATGCCTCCCATTGCGAAGTGATCGGTCGGTGGATGTTGGTCACCACTCCGATCGAAACGGTAACGAGCGGAAACGCGTGTCGATCGCCTCGACGGTCGGTCACCTCGACGTAGCCGCGCAACGCATCTTCGAGGTCGTAGTAGTCAAGGGCCCCCTCGTCGAACAGTCGGACAACCGTCTCGCAATACAGCAGGGCCTTATTGCCATCGAAGCACGCGACGAAGTCGTCACCGCCGATGTGTCCGGTGAACGCCGATTCGTCGTCGATCGCGGCGGCCGCCTCCAGCAACACGTGGGCCGTGTACTTGATGACTTCGTCGCCGCGCATAAATCCGTAGTGGTCGTTGAACGCCTTGAAGTTGTCGAGATCGACCCAGGCAATCGCCAGTAGTTCGTCAGGGTGCCCGATCCGCTCGTCAAGCGTCGCTGAGATCCGGAAGTTTCCGGGGAGGCCGGTAAGCGGGGAAACGTCTCTCAGTGCCTGAGTGCGACGCACGACCGCCTTGACCCTGGCGACCAACTCGCCGACATCGAATGGCTTGGTGATGTAGTCGTCAGCGCCCAGCTCGAGGCCCCGAATCCGGTCCTCGGTGACCGCCTTGGCCGTCATCAAGATGATCGAGGTGTTGGCGGCCGCGGGATGCAGACGTAATCGACGCAGGACGGTCAGGCCGTCCATCTCGGGCATCATGATGTCGAGCAGCAACACGTCGGCAGGATCGGTCAGGATCCTTTCGACAGCTTCTCTTCCGTTGCCAACCGTCTGGACCTCGAAGCCTTCGAGTTCCAGATTCACGCGAACGAACTGCTGGATATCGGGATCGTCGTCAGCGATCAGTACCTTCGGTTTGGTGGCCACCTATCCCCCAATCGCTTTGCGCAGCGCAGCCACCGCAGCTACCGGGTCAACGGATCCAAATATGGCTGATCCGGCGACGAACACGTTCACCCCGGCGCTGCGCGCCTGAGGCGCCGTGTCGACGGTAACACCTCCGTCGATCTGAAGATCGACATTGAGGCCCCGATGGTCGATGAGCGTCCGACACTGTTCGGCCTTCGAGAGGACCTCTGGCATGAACGATTGGCCTCCAAAACCGGGCTCGACCGACATGACGAGAACCTGGCTGCATACCTCGACAAACGGCTCTACCGCCTCGATGGGCGTTTGGGGGTTGACGACAAGTCCAAAGTCCAGACCCGAATCGATCGCCTTGCGATGCACGGCGGACGGATCGGGGAATACTTCTATGTGAACCGACAAGAGGTTGCCGCCCGCCTCCACAAGATTGTCTATATACAGGTCGGGGTTGCTTGTCATCATGTGACAATCGAAATAGAGGTCGGTGACCTTCCGAATTGAGGCGATCACGGGATACCCAAGCGACAAGTTTGGAACAAAGTGGCCATCCATGACATCGATATGAAGCATCTCCACATGGTCGGCGATTCGACTGATCTCTTCACCGAGCCGGGCGAAGTCGGCAGCGAGAATGGAAGGTGCGATCTTGATGGTCATGATGTGAGTGTATTAGGAAACGTGATCAGGCACGTCGATGCAACTGACGAACATGCCGTCGGTACCTGTCAGGTGGGGGCCGAGCAGCGTGCCATTCCCCCAGCGGATGCCCGGCACGTTGTCTGGCGAGCGGGCTGGCAGATCCGAAACCTGGTCGATTGTTTCGGCAGCGGTAACGGTGCAAACCGAGTACAGAACCGTTCCGCCCGGCCGGGTGATCCGCACGGCCTCCTGGATCATGGCCGCTTGAATCGCCGCCATCCGCCTGACATCGACTGAATTCACGCGGAGTTTTATTTCGGGGCGTCTCCGAAGCGTCCCGAGCCCGGTACAGGGAGCGTCAAGTAACACCGAGTCGAAGGAATGGTCTGCAAAAGGAGACTTCCGACCGTCTGCCAGGACCCAGGTCCCCTCCCATCCCGATTTACGCAAACGCTTTCGTGCCCGATCGATGCGCCGCGGATGCGCATCAGCCAATATCAGCCGACCCGGATCCTCCAACCGGTCGAACAGATGAAGCGCTTTGCCACCGGGGGCAGCCGCCATGTCGAGAATCGGGCCCTGTCCTTCGAGCACAACCGATGACCCCACCACAATCGAAGCAGCATCTTGAATCGCCCAGTCGGCGGGGTCCATATCCGTACCAACCAGATAGGCTCCCGGCACATCTGAAACAGCCTGCAGGTCGCCAACCGGTACACGGTCGTGGCGACGCCGGGCGACCGTAGCCGCCGGCTCAAGAGACGCTGCCATGAACGATCCGGTGACATCTTCGCCCCAGGCTTCATCAAGCATCTGTAGAACCTCGGGGTCGAATCCGAATATCTCGACTCGATCTCCAGGAGCCGGATCGCCGAATCGTTCGATAGATCGGAGGAGACCATTGACAAAACCTTTGGCCTTCGGACCGCCGATGGTGCCGGCCGCCTCGACGGCATCGTTGACCACCGCGTGAGGAGGCGAATCCGTTTCGAGCAATTCGAATGCCCCCACCCTGAGTACGTCAAGGACGTTGGGATCGATCCGGGGACGCTTTGAATATCCCCTGATAACCCTGTCGACGCGAACCAAGTGCCGGAGGGTCCCGAAGACGAGAAACCTCACGTGGCCCGCGTCACGTGCCTCCAGATCCCTCGTCTCTGATTGAACGAGCACATTCGAGTAGGCGCCCGATCGCATCACCCGGCCAACTATCTGAGCCGCCAGCGACCGATTCATGTGAGCCGGCCGATATCAGCCTGATGACCGCGTGCCCAGGCGGCGGCATCCATCGCTGGTTTGCCAGCCGGCTGAACGCTCAGCAGAAGAACCGCGCCGTCCGCCGCCCCAACCCACAGTTGGCCATCATGAAAGAACAGGTGGCCGGGTGACAGCGGCGGCCCGTCGGCAAGCTTGGCGTCTATGACCTTGAAACGATCATCTCCCAGATAGGCGTGGGCGCCTGGCCTCGGTTGAAAAGCCCGAACCTTTCGCACGAATGCTGCGGAGGGTTCCGTAAAACTGAGTCGGCTCTCCGCGGTCGTCAGCTTGGACGCGTAGCTGGCGCGGGAATCATCCTGTGGGACCGCCTGGATCCGGCCGTCCGTCCAGGCAAGCAAGGTCTTGCTGACAAGACGAGCCCCGACCTCGGCCAATCGGGCGGTGAGCTCGCCGGCAGACTCCGTGTCGGTGATTAGGGCGACCTCGGACGCAATAATGGCACCGGTATCGAGGCCGGGGTCCATCGCCATGATCGACACTCCGGTGTTGGTATCACCAGCCAGGATGGCTCGCTCAACCGGGGCAGCCCCGCGCCATTGCGGAAGCAACGAGAAGTGAACATTCACCAATCCAGCAGCCGGATAAACGAGTACTTCCTCAGGAAGAATCATGCCGTAGGCAACGACGACTCCTACATCAAGCGACCCGAGGCCCGTGAGGATGTCATAGATCTCGGTTCGCCGCGCCGGCTTGAAAACCGGGATCGCCAGTTCGCCGGCCGCCGTAGCAACTGACGATGGGATGAGCTTCTTGGACCTTCCTCTGGCGGCGTCGGGGCGGGTTATCACCCCGAGTACCTGTGAGGTCTCAGCCAGGGCGTGCAGCGAGGGAATCGCCGCATCTGGCGTTCCAAAGAAGACCGTTCGCATCCGACCTATCCGAGTTCAAGGGCGTCGTTGCGGAGATCGCGAAGGGCTTGCTTTCTGGTGGCCCGATCGAGACGCTCGAGCAGAAGGACTCCATTGAGATGGTCGACTTCGTGTTGGAGTACCCGACCAAGCAGGTCATCTCCGGCGTATTCGACCTCGTTCCCGTCAAGATCCAGACCCCTGGCCCAGGCAAAGGCCGGGCGTTCGATGGGCCAGAAGTACCCGGGGACCGACAAGCACCCCTCGTCAAAGAGCCACAACTCGTCAGGTTCGTACTCGTCCATCGGGGGCTGCTCTCCGGTTTCGGAGACATCGACAAACACCGGGTTGATCAACTCTTTCGGCCCGAAGCCGGCGTCGAACACCACCACCCGGCGAGCCACGCCAATCTGGGGAGCGGCCAGGCCCACCCCGGGCGCGTCGTACATGGTCTCGGTCATGTCCGCCACCAGCGTGGCGAGTTGCCCGTCAATCTCCGTGACGGGCGCGCACGACAGCCTCAAGACTGGATCACCGAAAGTTCGAATTGGATAAATTGCCACAGCGACAGGGAGGATAGTCGCCGTCATAGGTCGATCGGATCGACATCTACACGCACATTTGCCCCGGCATCTCGCATCTCCCCGACGATGCCCCGCAGAACCTGGCGCGCCTTGCTCAAGTCATCACCCTGTATCAACCATCTGGTTCGACTTCCGGCATCGGCAGGACCGAGCACCATGGCAGGGATCTCTGACCGAATCCGCTCAGCCGCCCAGGACGGCGGGCCACCAACCTCAATGACGATGAGTTCTCCGTATGGCGGGTAGCCCAGTTGCGATCGCCCGACCAGTTCTTGTTCCAAAAACGGCAGCGGGTCCGCCCGCCGCAGGGCACCGAAAATCGGATGTGACGGTTGGGATGTCTGTAACACAAGGCGACTACCGTTTTCACGGCTCACGTTGCTGCCCAACCGGGCGAACAACCGGAGTGCATCTTCCTGGGCTCGGTAGTTGGTCCCGAAAATCATGCCATCGGCATCGACCACCACCCCGAGACCTACCTCAGAGATCCCAACAAGGTCCCGTTCGGTCCCGACCGTTATCGTATTCCCGCTGCCCGCCGCACCAACTGATTGAGCGAAGCGGCCAACTTCGTCGACGATACGCCCGATTCCGGCTCCGAGCGGTTCAAAACGTCTCCGCCCACACGTCGAACACGGCCCGAGATCCCGCCCGCACCGCTGACACGTCCCGGCCTGGTTGGTGGCCGCCCCGCAACCGTCACAGCGACGGAGCGCCTTGCAAGCCACACATCGAAACGCCGGCGCGTATCCCTTCCGGCCAACGAGAACAAAGACAGATCGTTGACGGTTGGCCGTCCCGGCGATAGCCACTCGAACGCGACTCGAAATAAGGCCCCCGCCTGGCGGTTCCTCCGTCCGATCGACCACTTCCACCGCTGACCACAAGCGTTGCTGATCGGGCCGCACCGTCCGGACCCCGGCCGCCATCGCCTCGGTCGTCGGCGCGACTCCCGTCATGACGAACGCAAACCCCTCCACGCGTGAACGGGCTCTCAGCACATCCCGCGTGTGAAGGGTGGGCGTCTGGCGAGCCTTGTGTGATCGTCGACCCTCATCCACGACTATGGCCAACCCCAGGTTGGCGATCGGCCACAACGCGATACGTTCCGTTCCAACCACGATCGAGCCGGGGCGAGTCGCCATACGCGACCAAGCCGTAGTTACCGATGCGTCGGACATATCCGGACTCACCGAGATCAGTCGGTCCGGGGCGATCAGCTCGATTCGCTGCGATATCGATCGCACTTCTGCAGCCGTTGGTACAGCCAAGAGTACGGACCGGCCGGTGGCTGCTACCGCGGCGGCCAATAGCGTCAGGTTGTCGAGTCCCCCGCCGAGCACGAACCACCCGGGCGACCGTCGGCCAGAAGTGGCTGCCGCCTCGATCTCACTCAGGACGGTATTGGGTGTTTCAATCCCCTGGTAGTGCTTTTCGGGAGGTGCCTTGGGAAGATTCGGCGGAGTCGTACGGGCAAGCAGGGTCGCCAAGGGGGCCACATAGTGAGCGGCCGCCCAACGCACCGACTCAAGAGAGCGCTCATCGAAGAGTCGTATCGGGCTGGAAAGCGCCAGCACTGGCTTCAGTCCGGCGGGATCTGCATCCTCGAGGCCAACCACGTACCCGCGAACTCGTCGGCCCGAAAGTGGTACCCGTACGAGCGAACCGACCTGGAGCACATGATCCGCCAGGGCATATCGGAATCCCTTGTCGACCGCGAATGAAGCAACCGCCGGGACGACAAGCGCTCTCAGAGTGCTGCCGCTGCCCTGGCTAGCTCATCGGCCGCATCGGTCAGTTCCCAGGTGAATCCGGGTCGACCGAAGTGCCCGTAGGCGGCGGTTTGCAGAAATCCTGGCTGGGTCAACTTCAGACGGTCGATGATGGCAGAGGGCCGAAAGTCAAAGAAGTCGGCGACCAGTCTCTCAAGTTTGGTCGGATTGACGGCCGACGTCCCGTGGGCGTCGACGAGCAGCGAGAACGGCTCTGAACGGCCAATGGCGTATGACACCTGAATCTCGCACTCGGTCGCCAGACCGGCAGCCACCACTGTCTTGGCGGCATTACGGGCTCCGTAGGCGGCGGATCGATCGACCTTGGAGGCGTCTTTCCCGGAGAAGGCTCCACCTCCGTGCCGGGCGTACCCGCCATAGGTATCCACGATGATCTTACGGCCGGTCAGGCCGGTGTCACCGTGGGGTCCTCCAGTAACGAATCGGCCGGTCGGATTGATCAATATGCGCGGTTCATCGAGCAGATCCTCCGGGATCACCTGCATGATGACATGACGGTAAAGGTCATCAAACATCTCCTGAGAGGACTGGATGCTCTCATCGTGTTGGGTGGAGATGAGGATGTCGGTAACCCTGATCGGCCGTTTGTCGGCATACTCGACCGTAACCTGGGTTTTGCCATCCGGGCGCAGATACCCGAGCGTCTCGTCTTTGCGGACCTGAGCGAGGCGCTCGGCCAACCGATGAGCGAGAGAAATCGGCAACGGCATCAGCTCAGGCGTCTGGTCGACCGCATATCCAAACATCAATCCTTGATCCCCGGCTCCGAGCTCACCGTTTTCGGGGTCACCTTGATCGACCCCCATCTCGATATCGGGACTCTGAGTGTGGGCCACGACTTGAACTTCGACCGTGTCGGCGCTGAAGTGAGGGTCTTCCGTGTACCCGATGTTGCGGATCGTCTGACGGGCCAGGCCTTCGAAATCGATCGCAGTTGCCGCCCGGAGTTCGCCTGCCACGACCACGAGACCGGTAGTCACCAGCGTTTCGCAGGCAACCCGAGCATTTGGATCAACTGAAAGAGCGGCATCGAGAACGGCATCCGAAATCTGGTCCGCTACCTTGTCGGGGTGCCCTTCGGTTACCGACTCTGAAGTGAAATACCATTGGCGCATGAAGCGAGTATACGACGCTCGGCGCGTCAGTTGGCAACTACCCGGCCACCGCCGATGGCAGGCAGCCGGGTGGCGACGAGCGCCATCAACCGATCGGCAATCTCCGATTTTGTGGAAAAGTCCCAATCGTCTTCGGTTCCATCTGGCCACATAAGGGTCACTTCGTTGGTATCGGTCCCAAATCCCCGCTCAGGCGCCGAGACATCGTTGGCAACGAGAAGATCCGTGCCATAGGACCGGGCCTTTCGCTTCGCTTCCTCGAGGGACCCGGTTTGGGCGGCGAATCCAACGACGAACGGTTTAGGCTCCATCGACACCACCCCGGCCAATACATTCGGTGTTTCGGTGAGGTTGATCTCTGGCGCCCCATCGGCCCTCCGCATCTTGACGTCGGCAACCGACACCGGCCGGAAGTCGGCCACGGCGGCGGCCAGAATCACGCAATCGGCTCCGGCCGCCGCCCGCCAGGTGGCGTCGGCCATCTCAAGGGCAGACTCCACCTGAACCCGGTCGATGACCGTCGGAGTCGCCAAACTCGACGTCGTGATCAGGGTTACGCCGGCACCCAACCTGGCTGCCGCTTGGGCGATGGCGTGTCCCATCTTGCCGGATGATCGGTTGCCGATATACCGAACCGGGTCGATAGCCTCGCGAGTTCCCCCGGCTGTCACCACGACCCGTTTACCGATCAGGGATTGATCAGACAACAGGCAGCTGGCGACAAAGGCGATGTCCTCTGGCTCGGCCATCCGGCCATACCCGACATCTCCGCCCGCCAATTCACCGGATTCGGGACCCACCAGTGTGTGACCGGCCCGGCGGAGTTGTTCGATCGTGTGGACAGTCCCGGGATGCATCCACATTTCGGTGTGCATGGCCGGGGCCAACAACAGCGGTGCCTCGGACGCCAGGACCGTTGATGCCAGGGCATCGCCACTGATTCCGTAGGCGATCTTGGCGAGGGAATGGGCAGTCGCAGGAGCAACGACAATGAGCTCTGCCCATTGGCCCAATTCGGTGTGGGGACTGATTCCGCCGAAGAGATCAACAAGAACTGCCTGTTTGGTTATCGCTGCAAAGGTTTGGGCACCAACGAACTGTTGGGCACTCTTGGTCATGACCACGCGAACATCGGCCCCTTGTTCAAGGAGCCGACGAGCGAGATAGGCTGACTTGTATGCGGCAACGCCGCCGGACACACCGAGAACGATCCGGCGGCCCTGCATAGTTTTAGGCTTCGTCGTAGTCGAAGACAACCTTTTCGGCAGCAATCTCTTCAAACGAGATCGTCAGCGGCTTCCGACTCAACGAATGAACCTGCGGCGGTACGTAGTGGCCGATGCCGCCACCCAACTCGTTGTAGTAGGCATTGATCT
This sequence comes from Acidimicrobiia bacterium, assembly GCA_016650365.1. Lineage (NCBI taxonomy): Bacteria > Bacillati > Actinomycetota > Acidimicrobiia > Acidimicrobiia bacterium. The sequence goes on along the minus strand of JAENVV010000129.1, from coordinate 1,844 downwards.
GGCGGGCCCGGCGAGAAGCCAGTACGACGAGGTTGAAACGGCCACCGGCCAGCTGCAAACCTTCTTCGATTGCGGTATTAGCGCTCATTGTGTCCCTTGTTCGTGCTTGGCAAGTATATCGAGTATCTCGTTGGTTACCGCATCGACGTCGCTATTGATCACAAGGTAGTCGTAGGTACCACGCGCCTGTTCCACCTGTTCGGCGGCGACCGACAGGCGAGCAGCGATGTCTGGCTCGGTCGTGTCACCCCGACTGCGGAGCCGCCGCTCGAGTTCAGCTTGTGAGGGTGGCGCAATAAAGATCAACAGCGCTTCTGGCCAAGAATGACGGACCTGCATCGCACCGTGATTCTCTATGTCAAGAAGGACATCGTTGCCCGCTTGCAGGGCTTTTACCACGGGCCCGCGCGGGGTCCCGTAGTACTTCCCGGCATATTCGGCCCATTCGAGGAGCTCACCGTTTCCGATCATCTCTTGAAATCGGTCAGGGTCGATGAAGTGATAATCGACATCTTCCGATTCGTCGGACCGTCGATGTCGAGTGGTTACCGACACAGAGAAATGGAACTTACGGCGTTCACGAATCTCGGCAACAACTGTACTTTTGCCAACTCCGGAAGGTCCCGAGATAACCAAGAGGACTCCGGACATCTGGGCGCTATGCGAGCCGCTCGAGGAGCGCCTCACGCTGCCGGTCGCCAAGCCCGCGTAGGCGCCGGTTGTCAGCAATCTGGAGTTCTTCCATCAATCGCTTCGCCTTGACCTTTCCCATTCCGGGGAGGGAGGGAAGAACCGATGCGATCTTCATGCCGGCGTACATATCGTCTTCGTCGGCTTTGGCCAGTAGCTCGCTGAAGCTGAGCGAGCCCATTTTGAGAAGCTCTTTCGTCTCAGCACGAACCCTACGAACCTCACCAGCCTTCGCCAGTGCGGCCTGGCGTTGTTCCTGAGTCATTTCTGGTGGGGCCATCGCCTATTCCTCCCGATCCAAGTGGCTACGAGCGTACACGACCGCATCAGTCTGCAACGATTCATTGATCAACTCGGCAGCTCGACGGGGATCGGCAGCCCTGGTGATCGCCCTTCCGATAACCAGCCAATCGGCCCCTCGCGAAATCGCCTCTTGCGGAGTTGCGACCCGCTTCTGATCGTCGGCATCGATTCCTTGCGGACGGATGCCTGGTGTCACTCGCAGGAGCGACGGGGCCACACTGGCGATGACGCCGAGCTCCTTCACCGAGCAGATCACGCCTTCTGCCCCATGGGCGGCGGCCAGCTTGGCAAGGCGCGAGGACTGTTTGCCCGGCGTTCCAACCACGCCGGTCATGGAAAGGTCGGTGTCGGTGAGACTGGTCAGCACCGTGACCGCCAACACCCCGGCCTGGCCGTCTCCGGCCCCTTCTGCCAGACCCTCGGCGGCCGCTTCCAGCTGGGCAGCCCCTCCCGATGCATGGACCGTGACCCAGCGAGCGCCTGCCCGGCCGATCTGGCGGGCCGCCCGGTGGACCGTGGTCGGAATGTCGTGGAGTTTGGCGTCGACAAAGACCGGCTTTCCGAGGCGTACCAGCGCACCTATCGTTCCGGGACCGGGACCCATAAGCAGCTCCAATCCGATCTTGAAGCCCCCGACGGCCGGCTCGAGGGCAGCCGCCAGTCGAACGGCTTCCTCGGCTGAATCAAGGTCAAGGGCCACGAGAATCGGAGACGTCACGCGGCAACTCCAATCAAGTCCCGAACGTCTTTAACCTCGTGTCGTTCACACCATCGCTCCATCTGCGTAAGCACTCTCCTCCCGATCTTGGGCGAACCAAAGTGGGCCGTACCGATCCCGACGGCATGGGCGC
>JAENVV010000128.1 GCA_016650365.1 Acidimicrobiia bacterium | reverse complement strand
CCACTGCGACCACCGATGATTCGGCGGTGTCGACAACGGTCGATCGAAGTCCCGGGACGACGACCTCAGACCCCGGCGGTGTCCCCGGCTACCAGCCCATGTTTGTTGAGAGCAAATGTCAATTCGTGGCAGTCCCCGACCAGGATCCTCGGTGTGGCTACCTCGAGGTTCCGGAGAATCGGTCGGTGGCCGGGTCTTCAATCATCCGTCTTCACGTGGCCATTTTTGAATCAACCTCAGACAGCCCGGCACCCGATCCGGTTGTTTATCTCGAAGGTGGCCCAGGAGGTGATGCCCTCGAGACCGTGCAGTACTCGTTCAAGGATACCTTCGCACCGCTGCTCAGCGAACGTGATGTCATCATCTTCGACCAACGCGGGACCGGGTACTCGGAGCCATCGTTGGCATGCAAGGAGGTCGAGGATCTGACTGTCGACTACATCGGTACGATTCTTGAATCCGAGCAAGGACTCCAGATCGAACTCGACGCCGAGCAGGCGTGCCACGATCGCATCGCCGCCGATGGGGTTGACTTCACGGCCTACAACTCAGCCGAGTCCGCCGCCGACGTGGCAGATTTGCGCACGGCGCTTGGGTATGACGAGTGGAATCTGTATGGGATCTCGTATGGGACCAAGCTGGCACTGACGGTTATGCGGGATCACCCTGGGGGAATCCGGAGTGTGGTCCTGGATTCCGTCTATCCGCCGGAACGAGATCTTGTTACCGAGACCCCGGCCGATTTCGCCAGAGCGTTGGGTGAGTTCTTCGCGGCCTGTGAAGGAGATCCGAACTGCTCCGCAGCCTATCCCGACCTCGAGGCGCGGTTTTTCGCACAGGTGGATGCGTTGAATGCCTCGCCGATCATGGTGCAAGTCAGCGATGCCCTGACCCTGGCCCGGTACAACGCGGCCATTGATGGCGACGCCCTGATGGGGACTACCTTCCAAGCGCTCTACTCGATTGATGCAATCCGGTACCTGCCGCGGATGATTACCGATCTTGAGGATGGCCGGTCCTTTGTCCTCGGTTTGCTCGTTTCGAACGCGGTCACCAACCGTTCCTTTTTGTCGAGTGGGTACTATTCGGTGGTCCAGTGTCGAGAAGAAGCCCCGTTCTCGGATCCAGACTCCGCCCAGGCTGCCATCGACGCCTACCCGGAATTCGGTGACTACTTCGATGCCTCCTTCGGGGTTGGGCCGGCCACCTATCAAGCCTGCCAAATTTGGGACACCGGCCGCGCCGACGACGTAGAGAACGAAGCGGTGGTCAGCAGCATCCCGACGTTCATAACCACGGGTCGGTACGATCCGATTACCCCGCCGGCCTGGGGGACAGGAGTTGCCGAGCATCTTCCAAACTCCTTCTATCGGGAGTTCTTTTCGGGACATGCCGCCACGGCCACCGATCTCTGTGCGCAAACTCTGATGCTGGCGTTTCTCGATGACCCCGATATCGAACCGAACGAT
>JAENVV010000127.1 GCA_016650365.1 Acidimicrobiia bacterium | reverse complement strand
CCGGTGAGTGTGATCGAGTGAGAGTTCGAGTCGCCGCTATTGTATCCGCCGACCACATCGACGATCCGGGTCCCTGAGGGATCCGGAATCCCGGCAAACCTGAAATAGAGGCGCCCATAGAGGTCGTGGGCCTGATTGAAGTCATTCACACGCAGGTACGAGGCAAGGTCGGCGGCTTGACGATCAAACTTCCCTGAGTTGTTGCCCTCGACTTTGATGGTGGTGTCGTAGCGGGGCATGCCAGGGTCGATGAGCGGGTTCACCTGTGACCACGCCTGCGGGTCGGCCGAGGTGCCAGCGACTATGACACTGCCATCCGTCCCGACGTCAAAGCCGTTGGCGAACGAATAGGGCAGGTTGACGGCGGGAAGACGGCCATAGAGATCATAAACCGAGACAGGCGACGCCTCCACAAGCCGGAACTCGAACTGCTCATTCTGCGTGGTGGGGGCGACGATGCGAACGGCAAAAGCAAATTCCGTCTCGGCACCCGGTGTCAAGGTGACTGCGGTTTCGATAATGCCGTCGACGTCATCTACCGATCCCGCCACGAACAGTAGAGATCCGGCCAAGCGCTCGGTCGTGGCCTGACCATCGACAAGGAAGGTCGAGTCGACAGACTGAACCATCGAAGACGATGCCGTGACATCGCTCCATGACGACCACGCGGGACCGGGAAGATTCGCACCGATATAACGTGCTTGCAGTTTCGGCCGTACGTTCGCTGAGGCCGTCCCAGTATTGGACACGCCGACCCGGAGCACGAAGGGAGTGCCGAGGCCCGCAACAACGGTGGGGGTGTCCTTGGCGGCCATTGCTGTCGCGGCTCCCTCTATGTCATCGTCGTTGTAGATTCGAAAGGCAGTCTGTGACACCAACGGACTCGTCGCAACCGTCGTGCTCGTGGTCGAAGTCGTCGTGGTCGAACTCGTCGTAGAAGACGTCGTGCTTGAGGTTGTCGTGGAACTGGTGGTCGTTGTCGTCGTTGGGAACTTGGTCAACGCTCTGGCCAGGAATGACGCCATTTGGTCGCGCCGAACGCTCTGGTCGGGGCAAAAATTCGTATTACTCGGCGGATTACAGCCCAGGGTGATACCCGAGGCTGCCAGGCGGTTGATGTCACCCTCAAATATCGAAGTGCTGTCATCCACGAAGTAATCCTCTGACGCTCCCGCCAGGTTGAAGGCCCGCTTGAGGAAGGCCGCCATCTGTCCGCGCGTTACCTTGCCGTCTGGACAGAAATTGGTGTTGGCGGGAGGATTACACCCTACTGTGACGCCGGCGGCCGCCAGCTTGTTGATGTCATTCTGGAAGATCGAGTTAGCGTCGTCTAAGAAGAAATCGACCGAGGTAGCGGGCAAAGCAAGGGCCCGGGCGAGGAACGCGGCCATCTGCCCACGGGTAACCGTACCGGACGGACAATAGTTCGTGTTTGCCGGTGGGTTACAGCCCTTAGTTACTCCGAAAGCGGCGATGAACTCGATGTTCGCCTCGTGAATGTTTCCGTCGTCGTCGCTAAAAGTGTTGATTGCCTGAGCTGAAACGGCGTCGCCTCCAGTTACCACCGACACCAGCGAAATCATCGCCAGTATCAGTACGACCGCTAACGACCCTCGAACTAAACGTGCCTGCATAATGCCCCCAAGTGCATATGAGTTTTAATGTCTGGCTGCGGTTGTGCAGCCCATTGCTTGTTTGTGTTTCCGTCTCTGATTGAGCCCTCGGTCGACTTTGACGACCGGGTCGACCGGGCGTGTTCCATGCCAGGTCGCTGACGTATGGCCCACCATAACCTGCAACTGGTACCTATGAAGAGCTGAGAGTGGTGTAGAGGCCACTTTGTGAGGCGACCAACTAGGGACCAACCCAACCGGTGTTGGACATCTTCACTTCGTCGATCCAACCGGTAACGGTTTGTGATCGGGGACCGAAATCGGCATCCTCGAACTCGGTCTTCGTGAAGGCCAGAGGACTGGCGATTATGCCCGTATCCAACAGGGATCCAGTTGCGTCGTAAATACGGACCTCGAAGCTCCCGTTCCCAGCTCCTAGGGTCGTCTCGGTTGTGGCGTGCCACTCGATGCGGTGCCACGTGTTGGGTGCAAGAACCGGCGTGAGCAACAGATTGGTCTCGCCGCCAACCCCGACGACGCCGCCTGCTTTCATGTTGATGCGACCCGCGGAACCTACGGCGTCCACTCCGGTGAGTGTGATCGAATGTGAGTTGGAGTCGCCGTTTTCAAACCCGCCGACAACGTCCACGATGCGGGTTCCATCCGGGGCCGGCAAACCTGCGTATCGGAAGTAGAGACGGCCATAGAGATCGTGGGCCTGGTTGAAGTCGTTGATCCGCACGTATGAAGCAGGGTCAGTCGCTAGACGATCGAACTTGGCTGACATCCCCCCTTCGAACGATTGATCGGTGGCGTAGCGGGGCGCCCCGGGGTCGATGAGCGGGATGACACCCGACCACGCCTGCGGGTTTGCCGAACCAGACGGTGTGATAATCACACCGTCTGTGCCGGTGTCAAAGCCGTTGGCGAACGAGAACGGGAGGTTGACGGCCGGGGCGTCACCGTAACTGTTGAATAGTGCCCCGGTGGCGTCTACCAAACGGAACTCGTACTGCTCGTTCTGGATGGTCGGCGTGATCAATTTCACCGAAAACACGAATTCCGACTCGCGGTCAGGAACCAAGGTCGCGACGCTTGCAATGGCTCCGTCAGCCTCGTCGATCCGCCCGGCGATGAAGGGCAGAGGGCCAGCCAGTCTTTCGGAAGTGATTTGATTGTCGGTCAATGACGAAGAACCGACTGCTTGAACTCGGGCAGAGGACGCCGTCACGTTTGTCCAGTTGGACCAGACTGGACCGGGCAGCTGGGAACCGATGAAGCGATACTGCAACTTCGGGGCGACTGCGATCGAAGCGGATCCCGTGTTGGAGACGCCGACCCGGATCGAGAACGCCGTGTTGAGTGCAATGACGGCCGGCGTGTTGATTGCGGCGGCGGCCGTTGCACCCGCTTCCGAACCGGAGTTGTAGATCTGGAAAGCGGTCTGGGAGACGATCGCGTTGGTCGGTACCGTCGTGGGAGGGGTGGTGGTTGGTGGAGGGACGTTGGTGGTCAGCGCCCTGGCCAGGAATGAGGCCATCTGGTCCCGCCGAACGCTTTGGCCGGGGCAAAAATTGGTATTGCTTGGCGGATTACAACCGAGGGTGATACCCGATGCTGCCAGGCGGTTGATGTCGCCCTCGAATATCGAAGTGCTGTCATCGACGAAGTAATCCTTTGATGCCCCCGCCAGGTTGAAGGCCCGCTTGAGGAAGGCCGCCATCTGTCCACGGGTCACCTTACCGTCTGGACAGAAGTTGGTGTTGGCGGGAGGATTACATCCGGAGGTGATGCCGGCGGCCGCCAGCTTGTTGATGTCATTCTGGAAGATCGAGTCTGCGTCGTCTAAGAAAAAGTCGACCGAGGTAGCGGGCAATGAAAGAGCCCTCGCCAGGAACGCCGCCATCTGCCCGCGGGTGACCGTACCTGACGGGCAGTAGTTGGTATTTGCCGGCGGATTACAGCCCTTGGTAATTCCTAACTCGGCTATGAATTCGATGTTCTTTTCGTGGACATTTCCGTCGTCGTCGCTGAATGTGTTGACCGCCAGGGCGCCAACGGCGTCAGTGCTTGAGACAACGGCTATCAGCGAAACCATCGCCAAAATGAGTACCATTGCCAGTGATCCACGAACCAAACGTGCCTGCATAATGCCCCCAAGTTCATTGAACTTATTGGAATGACGTAACTGCCACGTCCGCCCGCAGCAAGTCTTGTGAAGCCGCCAATGTAGTAGGAAAAGCCAAGGCAAGCTAATGGAAAGTCAGATTCCTCATACTGAACCCAGGTGCCTGACGAGTCTTGTACTATGACCTCCACAGAATGGATGAGACAAGATCAACTCATCTGCGGAGAGCAGACAGTGACGGCAGCGCCACGGTAAGCGGTTCCACGGGTGGACAACAGGTTCAGGTTATGGATATTGCTTCAACGCTTCGATACAACAAGTGGAAATTCATTGGCCTGGCGCTAGTCGTCATTGCAAGCCTGAACGTGATTGCGATGTCGCGTGAACCAGACGTTCCTCAATACAAGGCCAAAGCGCTCGTCATTGCCTCTGAGCTGGCCATCCGGGTGGATGCGTTGCCTCGCACAGCGGTAGCAATCTTCAACGGTGGAACAGTTGCCCGATTAGCCGCCAGCTATGCCGGCACCGGCATCTCGCCTGAGGACCTCATCCCGGGAATCGTCGATATAACGCCGGTCGAAAACACCTCTGTGGTGGATATTGACGCCATTCATCCTGATCCGAAGCTGGCTGCCTTATACGCAAATGCGGCCGGGCGTGCTTTGGCAGAAGAGTTGAACCGGATCGGACCGGGACTCGGCTCATTCGCCCTCCAGATAGAGGCGACGGAATCTGGCGCCGTCCTACTCGAGGTGTCCCGGCTTCCGAACATGGTCTTCAGCGTGATCGCTGCGCTTTTGCTCGTCGCCGGCCTAGCCGCCCTGGTGGCGTTCCTCCAAGGGTCCGGCCACGCCGTGCCGTTGTTTCGCGGCCCGGTTCGAAGGCTCGACGCAGATGACCTCCACGAGTCAGATTCAGCCGAAGGTACTGGGACCGACCAGGACTCGATCATCGGAACGGTCAAACTCGGCAAATCGGCGCCCTCTCGCGCCATCCAACCCCGGGCTGATTCGAACGATCAGAAGGCGGTTGCTTCGAGCCCCAAATCGATTCCAACCTTCGAACGCTCACTGGCGGCACCGCCGGCTCCGAGAGAGGAACCGCCCGTGTCACCCTTCGTATCGACTCGAGATCATCTAGAACCGATCGAACCTCTCATCTCGCACCTTGAGTCGCTTCGCCAGCCGTCGCCGATGCATCCACTCCTATTTGTCGACGAGCAAGCCGCGCACGTTCTTGAATTGATTGATGGGGTGGACGCGGTTTTCGCAGCCCGGCTGGTAGCGGCGGGTATCACCTCCATCGAAGAACTCAGTGGGTCCAACGGCAAGTGGCTGTCTGACGCCATTGAGGTCCGAAGGGATATTGTTGTCGACTGGATCAGTCAGGCAAATCAGCATATTCGCGCCACCTTCAGCGGCGACAGCGACGAAGGACCCGCGGCTGGCGACGGTGCCTCCGAGGTGATGGAGTCGTCTGATCCCAGCCCGTCAACGCCCGAAGAGCCTATCCGCAAGACCACACATTCCAGCCCCGAGTCGGGTTCCGTTCGCCTATTTGGGGAAGCCCCAGGGGCTGTCGAGGAGCCAAGCAGACCGTCGACAGCCCGGGGTGCACCGCCAATGGCGCCGGTGGCTCCGATGAACGGATCCAAGAAGGCTCCTCCGGCGGCACAACGGGCGGATGATGGCGAGGAAGGCCTCACGCTGAGGTCGATCAGAGGAATAGGCGCCGTGTTCGCCGAACGCCTGGTCGCAGTGGGAATTACGACCGTGGAAGAACTAGCCACCGCCAACGCCAGTGGCCTCGCCTACACGATGGAGGTCCGCTATGGGACTGTTGCTGATTGGATCAAGCAGGCCGGAGCGCTTAGCTCGTCACACGATCCAGAGCCCTAGTCCCGATAGGTACCTCGTTTTTGGCGATGCTGACCACCAGGACGGCGTAGATCAGCCCCATCCAGAAGTACTTGAACGTCGAGTTGGAGAGAAACGTGTTGGCGAAGAGAAGGGCTACCAACCCTTCGAAGGCACCATAGCGTTCCCTAACCGGAAGCCGAACTAGATCTCGCACGGTGACATAGAGGGCCGCCGCCAGCAGAGTTAAACCGACGAACCCGACCTCGATCATTGACTCGAACCAGATGGAATGGGCCTGATAGCGAATCTTCGTCCCAGTGGCCCCCTCGCTCTCCAGAAATGCAATTTCGTGGACATCGGCGAACGTGCCGAACCCACTTCCCATCGGGCAGTACTGCGGACAACTCTCGATGGCCAACCGCCAGATAGCCGTACGGCCTGTCGTACCGGTGTTATCGACCCGTTCGGAGAACGTCGCCGGCACGAGGAGAGCTGCCGGGAGGACCATGAGGCCGATCAGAATCATCGACCCAAGGCCCCGCCGCTGGGAGAGCAACGTGATCACCGCAACGATCACGATCGAAAGTATCCCACCCCGCGAAGCAGTCAAGAGGACGGCCACGCCCGCCATGCCAGCCGAGGCAAGGAACATCATCCTGACCCGCCGGGGTTGGTCAGGGTTGAAGCCCTCCCACAGGGCTATGGCGATGGGCATAATCAAGGCGGCCGCGGTGATGTTGGGATCTCCACCCTCTCCACCACCTGCCCCGGTGATCTCAAATCGCGACACGCCAGCGCCTGTCTTGGGAAGTGTGCCAGTGGCGGCTAGCACTAGTGCATAGAAGCCGGTCAGGCCACCGCCGACCGCGATCCAGGCACGTACCTCGCGCAGCTCATCGCGGGTGATTGGCGTGACGACAATGATCGCAAAAAGGGCGATAAGTACGCCAAGAACCATGAGGTTACTTGTCGTGACCCGACTCTTGATCGACCAAATCGACGTAGAGACCGCCCATGCAAAGTAGAGCACCCAGAGAGGCAGGCTGAGCGAGGGAACCCTCAGGACAGGACGTAGGCTGATCCACCGCCAGACGTAGAACCCGGCGACGAATAGGCCGAGCAGGGATGAGACCGTCGAAAACGCCCTCGGAAGGCCAATCGGCACTGCCAGCGCCGAGCCGAACGGGAGTACGGCGAGATAGGCGGCCAGGAAGCGAACCGGCCGCTTCCACATCCACAGGACTGCGACGACGAAGGCTGGAATCGAGGCGATCGCCAAGATGAGTCCCTGCGTCATTGCCAGCGCTCGAAGGTCGCAACTGCCCGTTCCACGTAGCGGCGGTTCTTGGCACGAGCCAACTCCGACTCCGGCCCTGAGCGAACACGGTCTCGTTCCACCGAGGGGCGGGCCACTCTCAACTCGTCGACTTTCCCGTCGCTCACCGACTCGTCCTTGTTCATCTCTTCGACCAACGAGGTCACTTGCTTCTGGAAGGCCTCGTCCATGGGATGACTGGTAAAACGGGTTCCAAATTTGGCGTTGACCTGGTCGATGACGGCCGGAAAGTCTGACACAAGCGTTTGGAAGTCCACGGCAACGATCGAATCCCGTACCGGATCGAGAGTTCGGTAGAAGTCCACATAGTCGATGAGGCTGTCCCTCACGCTTAGGGCCGGCCGGCGCAATACGTGCGAAACGGCTACTGCCCTTGGGTCGCGAACGATAACGAGTACCGGAATCTTGAGACGAACTGCCTCGAGAACATGCGCGGCGGTGTGGATGTGGCGGCCAACATGACGATCTCTCCCATTTGCCAGCCAGAAAGCTGCCACAGCAAAGGTATTTCCTGAGCGCATCGGAGCCTCAATCAACAAGATGCTATCCGGCCTCACGAGCAGGGCCGATCGATTCCTGCGCCGTCGGCTCAGCCATATGAATATCGCCCGATTTCGGGTTAGAGGTCGACGGAGCCGATGCCACCAGCGGGTGAGAAGAAGTCGCAGAGTCACTCGTGCTCCACCTGACTAGCCCCGAAAGCCGAGAGGTATGCGAACTGCCTGATCCAGCAGCTGGGTACCGCGAGAACCGAGCCAGGTCGGGGACACCAGGCTGGCCGCCTCCCGGACCGCCTGTTGAACCCAACACATCACAAACAAGTCATCCACCGATTGCACCGGTACCTCCACATGGCGACGATACTCGCGAATGTGGTCGAACAAGGCATGGCGTAACTCTGACGGGCCGAGCAGTTGGCGAGCAAAAACGGACGGTGAATACCTCACGCCGGATACGTCGGCCAGGAAAACCCCCAGCGTTCTCGCAAAAATGAACAGATCCCAAAGAGGTGCACCCTGCGGGTCGCCGTTCTCCCAGTCAAGGATCCCGACCCGGTCGGTTTCGTCTATGAGCAGGTTCCATGCTCCGAAGTCACCGTGCATGAACACGGTCGGTAGATCGGCTTCGGCGAGTCGGCTGGCGACTAGATTCAAGGAGGCAACCGTCGCTGTTGGGGGTCTGTAGATACTGAGAAACTTGGCGAGCAGTCCATCGACGGCGGCGGCCGACTCGCCGGGTTCCGAGGGTTCGACGGTCCGAGCGGAGAGATCTATGGCGGCCCGAAAACCAGCGGTAGCGACCGTACCTCGCGCATCCCGGGTCGCTCTGGTCCGAAACGAGGAGCCGGCGACCATGGTCTGACAAATCACGGAACGTCCGGCGTACTCTGATTTGAAGAGAACTTTCGGAACGACGAACCGCAAACCCGGAATCGCAGCCAACGCCGTGAGGGCATCGGCCTCGGCGTCCAGACGCGCATTGAACCGGGGGCTTTGGGTGATTTTGAGAATCGTATCGATCTCACCTTCCGATCTCGCCAGACCGTACACAACCTTTTGTGATGCGAAGCCCCTGGGTGGGCCAAAGGTCCACCGGGCATCGTCGAATGCCAGGCCGAATCGGGCGCCTAGATCCGAAACGTACGCAGGGAGAGAAAGCGATCCGAGGCTGACCGAGACGGCATCCATGCGACGCGACGGGGTCAGATCGGCCGGGACCTCAACGAAGTGCACGTCGGAAGCATGGTCCCGCGACCGTGCGGGAATGTCGGATTTCAACCAGTATGCGGCGCGGGCGCCGACCATACCAGCGAGCCTCGACAGGCGTCGACGCCACACCGATCGGGGTTGTCGCCCTAGGGCAGCCCAGTGCACTCTCCCGGTCACGGAGGCGCTGCCTATCAACTGCACAACCACCCCATCAGAACGAAGTCGCGTCCGGCAGCTCTCGACTGCCGAGAGCGTGTCAGCCGCGCCAGAAGAAACGACCACCAATGCGTCGATCGGTTCGGAGCCTGGCAATTCGGTTCGGGAGTCTATGACTGAAACAAGCGCGCCAAGGCCGGCAGCGGCCTCCTTGATTCCGGACTTCGGAACGCCAACACAGACGATATGTCGGTGGCTCGGGAGCAGATAGAGCCAAGCGAAGTCGTCGGACTGTCGGAGATTCGAGGACGGCGGCATAACCAGTCGCCGGGTCCCGGCGAGCATGCTCACTTGACCAAATACTTGATCAGCGGCAGTTTCCCCAGACTAGGAAACGTGTCTTCAACATCGAGAATATTTCGGCTGAAGACGACACCTGCAAGCGATAGCAGAACGAATAGGACCATCCGGACGGTGAGGTTGAGTGCCGTTCCGTACCCCACGAATATTGAGAGGCCTGTGATTGCGGCGACGATACCGTAGACCCGCCAGGTCGACGATGGCGCCATTGATACCTCGGTCTTGCGGATGAGTCCGTACTGTTTGCCGAGGTT
>JAENVV010000126.1 GCA_016650365.1 Acidimicrobiia bacterium | reverse complement strand
TATGGCAAGAGGTCGCGGGGCTTCTGCGCCAACCCGACCGACTTCTCCAGCTTGCCGCTGCCTACTTCTCGGAACGGGCTGACCAGAAATCAGTCGAGGGGGGTCAGGTTGCCGACATTGACCAACGTATCGCAAACCTTGAGGAAGCCGTTGGAGCAAGAGCCGCCGATGCTTTGCGGGCGGGACTGTCGCACGAGATGATTCGGCGGGCGGTTGCCCAGTTGGAATCCGAGCTGGACGCGCTCAACCGACACCGCGCAGAGCTTGATGCCTGGGCAAAACAGAATGCGGCGCAGTCGGAGCGGATGGCCAGTCTTGCCCGACTGGCCGAGGCTGCCCACAAGCGGCTCGACACCATGAGCGATGTCGAGCGCCGCGCGGTTCTTGACCTCCTCGACGTGAGGGTGACCGTCCTTGATTCGGGTGATCGTCGGCGAGAGCCTCAAATCCGCATTGAGGGTCACGTTCCTGAGCTGTTGTCGCTCGACGGTAACCTTAATGACGCGGGGCTGAGGCATTCGAGTTGACGAGGGCAGTCAACGCCGGATGTGGGTTTGCGTGTACGGTCCACGCCAACTCGGCGCGCGACGCACTCAACGCCATAGTGAATGCGGCGCTCATGGCCGGCGAGAATGTCAGCGAACCGATCGTCAGGAAAGTGTTCGCCGCCTCGATTGACTACGTCATCCATCTGGGCAGAGATGCGCTGCCTGCTAACGATGGGTCCGGCCTCCGGCGTCAGGTCATGGAGATACTGGCGGTCGTACCCACCATGAACACCGACTTTTCAACCGAGAAGCTGTTCGACCGGGAACGGCTCGGCAAGGCGCTCGAATGGACTGGCTTGTTACCGTCACCTCAAGCTGTCGACATTATCGAGCAGTCGCTACCGGAAGACATGACCTTGCGAGCCATTCTGGAGGGCAGGGTTTCACCCCTATGAGGCTCCTCGCGTCGTTGATGACCGGGGTGGTCTTCTTGTTCGGAGTCGGCTTGCTCACTGGCACCGCGCCCCGGCCAAAAGTGGTTCGAAAACGTCGGCCTTCGCTGACGGATCGACAGCTCTGGTTGACGCAGGCAGGGGTTGATCTGACACCGCGTCAATTTTGGGCAGCTTCCGTCGCTGTCGGGCTACTGGCTTTCTTGCTCTTTCTGCTACTGACGGGCATACCGATCATCGCGGCGATCCCGGCGATCGGAGTGGGGATGCTTCCGCGAGCATATTTCGCGCGGCAGCGGAGCAGTCGATTGTCGGAGGTTTTGGAGGCTTGGCCGGATGGCCTGCGAGACATAACCGCCTCGATATCCTCTGGCATGTCGTTGCCGAGAGCGATGGAAACTCTCGCCTCGAAGGGTCCGGATCCGTTGCGCCGAGCCTTCGACCGGTATGACCTCCTTGCCAGGACCATTGGGGTGGTTCCCGCCCTTGAAACTGTGAAAGAGGAACTCGGCGACCCGACTTCTGACCGGGTGATCGAGGTGCTGATCCTGGCTCACGAACGGGGAGGGAACATCGTCACCGAGATTCTGACTGATCTGGCCGAAGCGACCACCCGGGACCGGTGGACGCTCGAAGACATTCGCACGGCGGCGATTGAACAGAAGATCAACTCACGTGTGGTGTTTGTGCTCCCATGGTTTGTGCTTGTTGCGTTGACGGCCATGACGCCCGCTTACCGGCAGTTTTATGCTTCGGCGGCCGGGTTCTTCGTCGTGATGGTCGGCGCCGGGCTGAGTGGTTTTGGGATCTTGCTGGTGAGTCTGTTGTCCAAGGAACCGCAGGAGGAGCGGGTGCTCGGTGGGTCGGCTCGAATTTTCGAGGAAGCCCGATGATTGTCGATCTGGTTGGTCGCTCGCTCCTCGCTGCCTTGCTCAGTGGGCTAGCCGTCGCGGGGATTGCTTCTCTTGTGGTCCGTCCGACGCGGAGGCTTGCGCCGAGAGTGCGGCCGTATACGACGATCAGCCGGACCAGTCTCGGACGAGCTCCCGACGTCGTGGCAGAGGGTGCGGATTTCCGAGGGATGGGTGCGAACCCGATCGCCAGGCTATTCGGTCCGATTCTGGGCTCGTTGGCCAATCGGTTCGGCCAGATCCTCGACTCCGGGGGAGACGAGGCCATGATCCTCAAGCTACGGCAGGCAGCCCTATACGAAGGCGTCAGGGACGTTGACCGACTCATGCAGTTCCGGGTTCGGCAGCTGGCGGCCGGCGCGATTGGTGGAGTGATTGCCGGACTCATCGGCCAGGTGGTTGGACTCGGCACGCTGGGCGTCCTGACCTTGCCGTTGGTCGGGTTGGTTGCCGGGATTGGGCGATATCGAGGGGCAGTTGATCGAGCAGTCGATGCTCGACGAGAGCGCATGCGGATCGAGATCTACACGATCAACCAGTTACTCGCCATGCACATCCGGGTAGGAGGTGGCGTGACGCAGGCCGTTCAAGAGTTGGTTGATCGAGGAGCCGGGGATGTGATCGCCGAGCTTGCCGAGGCGGCCAGGCTCCACCGAAACGGGATGGGCGCCAGCGAGGCGTTCGAACGGGCGGCCCGACTGACGCCGGAGCCGTATTGCGCACGCACGTACTCACTCCTGGCGGCTGCTGAGGAGCGCGGCTCGGACCTTGGTGATGCGTTGTTGGCTCTTGCTGAGGATGTTCGAGAGGGCCGACGAGAGTCGATGAAGCAACGGGCAACCAAACAGCGAGCGGCAATGCTCATCCCGACCATCGCCATTTTGGCGCCCGTGCTTTTGGTTTTCGTGGCCGCTCCGTTGCCGTCAATCATTTTTGGAACGTTCTGAGGAAAGGAAAAAAGGATATGGAACAGCTAGGTGTCTATTGGGAAAGGGCGATCGGTCGTATTCGGACTGACGAGCGCGGTCTGAACACGGCCGAACTGCTCGGCAACGCCGCGTTGGCGATCGTCGCTCTTATCGCGATTTGGGCCGGATTACAGGCGCTCGGCATCGACGTCATCGAACGAATCCGATCGTTGCTGTTCGGCCAGCTATAAGCCTGTGCCGGACGAAGGTGGGATGTCAACTCCTGCGGTGATCCTGGCGGTCGGAATCGCCATGATCTTCTTCGTCGCGCTCGCCAATCTGGTTCTGTACCAGTACGCGGCAGGGGCGGTCCGAGCCGCCCTCGACCAGGGTGTGCGAGCTGAATCGTATGCCGGAGCTGCGCCGGGCATGTGTGAGAGAAGTATCGAAGAGACACTCGACGCACTGCTGGGCGGGTCCTACGGCGATGGGGTTATCGCCACATGCTTCATTGATCCGACCGGACCGACTGTCGTCGCAAACGCGACTGCTTTGTTTCCCTCGATTGCGTTGTGGGTGCCCGACTACACATTTGTTGCATCGGCACGTGCCGTCAAGGAGGTGGCACCTTGATCCGCGACGAACGAGGGGTGGCGGCCATCGAACTGCCACTCGCAATTGGGTTGCTGCTCATTCCGACGGCCTTTGTGGTTCTCATGCTGGCCCCCTGGGCGGCCAGGGCGAACATGGCGCGGTTAGCCGCGGCCGAGGCCGCCAGAATCATCGTGACCGATCCCACGCCTGACCCGGACGATGAACACATTCGGATGATCGTCGATCAGATTGCCGTGAATCACAGCATTCCGGCCGCTGATGTTTCTGCCGCCTTGTGCGTGACCGACTCGATGACGCCTGGCCAGAAGGAGGCAGCGAGATGTGACGCGCTGGTCAGGGGCATGGAGGTTCGCGTCGAAGTAACGGTCGCCATACCTGTCGTGGCATTGCCAGGAAGCGGTCGATCTTTCGGTGGGTTCTACTGGACCGTCGCCCATACGGAACTGGTCGATCGGTACCGGAGTTTCGAATGAACCTACGAGAAGAAAGCGGGCAGATCACTCTTTGGGTGCTTGGCCTGGCGGTGGCGTTGCTTGGGTTGGGCGGCATAAGCGTGGATCTCTGGCGGGTGATGAGCGAACGATCCGAACTGGCCGTCATCGCCGACTCGGCAGCAGTGGCCGGCGCCAACGGCATCGATGTCGATTGGTATCGGGTAACCGGCGAGGTGCGACTGGACGAATCGTTGGCTCAGGATCTTGCTTTGTCGATTCTCTCTCAGGAGGACGTCGTAGTCGTTGGTTTGACCGTTCAGAATGATCAGATCGTGGTCGAGATCCGGCGAGAAGTCCTGTTTTCGCTATTGAACATTCTGACCGCCGGCCAGGACCCGAGTGTCACCGTCGACGTGGTTGGTCGGGCGACTGCCGACCTGTCATGACCGGGGAGGTGGCCACCTGGAGGATGGTGATTGCGGTTTCCGTGGTCACTGGCCTGGCGGTCTCGCTCGGGGTGGTGGCATGGGCCGGGGGACCGAAACCGGGATCGGACGAGGGGCTCGGCAACGCGACCACCATTCCGGGAGCAACCACCCCGTTATCGAGTGCGCCCCGATCTACCAGCACGGTTCTGTCCGACGCATCGATCGGCGACGCGGTCCGGGTAGGGGTACGAGAGGCACTTACGGCATGGGGCCGGTTCGCCGGATCCGGCGATCTCGCCGATGTCGAAGAATTCTTCGATCCTCATGGCCCGCAATGGTCGGTGTTCGAAGAGGAAGCCGGATTGGTTGGTACGTCGTTCATGGCGGAGGTCGAAGAGGAGTCCTTGACTATCGATGGCCGATCAGCGGCTTTCGTGGCGTCTATCACCTTCGTGGCCGGGGGAGGCGAAAGTCTTCGGGCCAAATGGGAGATCGAACTGCGACCTGATCCCGATGGACGCTGGTTGATCTGGTCGGTCCGGGACCTCGCCGACGGGTAATCGGCGCATATCTTCCGCTTCTGAGGGTCCCAGCTCCCGATATCGGGCGGTGGAACCCGGGGTTCAACCCTGGGTTCCAGCAACCGGGGTGACTAGCCACCAATCCGCTCGGTCACCTAGTCAATCGGTTGGTATGATTTGGGAACGAGCGCGTACCAAGTGGGAGGTACACATCTCGCATTCAAGCTGGATCCCGGCCCCGAGAGAGGGTGGAGCATGAGTTCGTCCCTGCATGCCCGCTTGTTGGGTGGATTCCGGGTGGAAATCGACGGTGAAGTCGTCCAGCTGAGTGGGTCCCGGACCGCCCGGTCGCTCCTCGCCTACCTGCTTCTCACTCCCGATCGCCAGCAACTTCGCTCCAAGCTGGCCGGGATGTACTGGCCGGAGCAATCCGAGTCGGTGGCGCGAGAGCGTTTGCGTTCGGTCCTCTACCGAATCGGGAAGAGCTTCGAGGAATCCGGAGTGCACGTTTTGGATCAGGCCCGCGAATCGATTGGCATCTCAACGGAAGTCGACGTTTGGGTCGACGCCACCGAGTTTCGGCGTCTCGCGACCGAAGCCCGCCGGTCAACCGATGGAGTTGGTGACCGCTTGCAGCAGGCCATTGATCTGTACGGCGGCGAGTTCATGCCCGGCCATTACGAAGATTGGGTGTTTGAGGAACAGCAGTTCCTGCACAACGCTCAGGCGGCGGCCCTGGCGCAGCTTCTTTCGTTGCGGGAGGCTGACGGCCAGTTCGACCGGGCGCTGCTCATCGCCAAACGTATCGTGGCCCTCGATCGGCTTGATGAGGGTGCCCACCGTGACGTGATGAGGCTGTCGGCGTTGTTGCGCAGGCCCGAGGAGGCCTTGCGACAGTATCGGGACTTGCGCCGAACCTTGAAGTTCGAGTTGGGCGCCGAACCGGCTCCAGCCACGTCCCAACTGGCCGCCGACATTGCCTCACACGTCGAAGCGTCGTTGCCGTCACCGCCAACCGCCGATCGGTCTCAGGCGCCCGTGTTTGTGGCTCGCCGGGCCGAACGGGACGTGCTCATCGGAGCCCTGGAACGCGCCCTCGGCGCGGAAGGGGCTATCGCCCTTGTCGAAGGTCCGCCTGGTGTTGGGAAATCGTCTCTGCTTGAACAGGCCGGTGAGGACGCCAAGTGGCGCAACTATGAGATTCTGCGAGGCAGCTATCAAGACCGGATTGGCGGCGAAGCCTTCGAAGGCATCCGCGGTGCGCTTGAGGCGGCTCTGACACCGCTGCGTATCGAACAGCTCCGATCGGTATGTGAGCCGATGTGGCTTGAGGAGGCCAGCCGGGTGATCCCCCGATTGGGGATGACCAGGACACCGTCGATCGGGCTCGCCGGAGAAGACAGCCGGTGGAAAGTCCAGGAGTCGCTCGTCCAGGTCCTCAAAAGTCTGGCGAGTATTTATCCGACGATGCTCGTGCTCGAAGACGTGCATTGGGCCGACCTGGATTCACTCGCCGTCATGAAGCGTTTGTCGACAGGCCTTGCGGGGGTACCGCTGGTCGTGCTCCTCAGCTACCGGCGCGAAGAGGCCGAAAGCGGGTGGGACCGGTGGGGGTTGCTGCAGGATATTGATCGCTCGGCCTTTACAAAACGGTTGGTCCTATCCGATCTCGACGTCGAGGCGGTCACCCGTCTCATCGAGGCGATCGGCGGCTTCGGTGACCACGCCGACGCGCTTGCTCAATGGCTCGTCGAGCACACCGGTGGCAATCCATTGTTCGTAGTCGAGACACTCAAGAGCCTCCGCGAAGACGATTTGTCCCATCCGTTCGAGCTGCCCGCCCACTTGCCGGTGGCGTCCAGTGTGGCCGAGATTGTCGAACACCGCCTCGAGAAGCTTGATGACACCGCCCGCCAGGTGATCGATGCTGCCGCGGTCTTTGCCAGGCCCGTGTCGACTACCCAGCTCACGGAACTCACCGATTTGGAGTATCCGGTCGTCCTGGAAGCGATCACCAGGGTGGTCCGGCGCCAGGTGCTTTCGGACCAACCCGACGGGCTGCTGTTTAGCCACGAGCTCATCCGCCGGGTCGCCTACAACGGGATCCACCCTGATCGTTTGCATGAACTTCACATCCGATCTGCCGAAGTCTTGATCGACCTGCAAGCCGCCCCGGCCGAGATCGCCCACCATTTCTATGAAGCCGCCGACTGGTCCGAAGCCCTTCGGTGGAGCATCCGGGCGGCCGGGGATGCCGAAGACCTCTCAGCGTTCGACACGGCCCAAACCCACTACCGCCGGGCCCTCGATGCCGGGGAGCACGGAGACCCGACCGAGATGGAACTCTTCGGGTTGCTCGGCTCCATGGAACAGGTGGCCAATGTCCTTGGTGACCGGGCAACCCAGGCGGATCTCATCGGGCGAATGGCCGCTCTGGCTAATACCGACGATGAGCAAGCGGAGACCCACCTGCGGAGGGCCTGGCTGCTCGCTCATACGGACCGTTTTGGCGAAGCCGAGGACGTGGCTGCGGCTGGATGGGGTCTCGCCCCGTCCCGGATCGAGGATTTTGGCCGGGTCGCCGCCCAGATTCAGATCTGGTCGGGCCGACCCGAGGCGGCGGTTGCAACGCTGGGTCGAGTGGTAGCCGAACTGGGTGACTCAGCCAGCGGGTCAACGCATCTCCTGCTCGGAACGGCCTATGTCGAAGCAGCCATGCGCACCCAGTCCGAAGCGGAACTTCGTACCGCTCTGACCCGATTTCGAACAGACGGGGACCGGGGCGGGGAAGCCAGGACCATCGGAATTCTCGGCACCGTCATCGGCGAGCAACGCCGACTGGCCGACGCCGAAGATGCCCTCCGGGAAGGCCAAACGATCGCCCGAGAGATCGGCTATCGGATCGCCGACGCCGAATGCACGGTCAATCTTGCCACCATCTTGTATCAGCGCAATCGGCCGGCGGCGGCGCTGGTTGCCTACGAGGAGGCCGAGGAGGCGTTTCGGTCGATCGGGCAGCAACGTGGTGTGGCCTCCGCACAATCAAACCGGGCGTCGTTGGCGTGGCTGGTGTTTGGCGACGCCGCTACAGCTACTACTGCCGGCCGAGCGGCCAGGGAGTACTTCGTGTCCGTCGGCGAAACGGCCAGGGTCGCATCGGTCGATGCCGTTCTGGCAGCGTATGAAGCCACTCGGGATCCCGCCGCGGCTCGCGCGATGTTTGAGCAAGCCCTGTCGGCAGTCACCCAAACACCCGATGGCTACCGCTCGAAGATCGTGGCGATTGCCTATCTCTATTACCTCCTCGAGTTCGATGACTTTGAGGCTGCGAGACCCGTCTTCGAGCTTCTCGAGGATCTCGATCCAAGCTGGGCTGACTCACCCAGGGAGCGATTACTGCAAGCGTGGTGGCTCAAAGAAACCGGCCAGATCGACCAGGCGATCAGACTGCTCCGAGCGCTCATTGACTTGCTCGATGAAACGGTTCAAACCGGAACCCGGGTTGCCTGGGGGGTTTTTCTTTTGGCCCAGGACAACGCAACGCTGGCCGATCAGGCGATTGAGCGAGCCAGGACTCTCATGGAATCGGACCTGGAAGGCTTGGACGCCGGGTTGGCGGAGCGCGCCCGGGTCGGCGAACTGTTTGCGAAGATCGCTAGCGAGAGTGGCAGTCGGGAGGTCCAACAGATCACTATCGCCGTTCCGAAGGTCGGAACGCCCGGTGGTCGCCAGCTGCGCCCTGATGAACTGGTGAACGTCGTCATTACCCTGTCGCAACCGGCCGACAACACCGTGGCTTCCCAGGTCGGACGTCGGCGGATGCAGTTGCAGCGGATAATGGCCGAGATCGAGGCGGCCGGTGCGGTACCTGCCATCCGGCACCTTGCTCAAGCTACGGGTTTCAGCCGGGCCACGATCAAGCGGGACCTGTCAGCTTTGCGGGCCGACGGTCACGCAATCGCCACCCGCGGCTCCTGACACCCTCTTCCAAGTGATCCCCTAGTTTTTACCAGTTAGAGGATTCGTGAACACGGCCCACGCACGGCGATCAACGATGTTGGCGAGGTAAGCAGTCACATATCGTTCCACGGAGGGTCCCCATGCGTCGCCGTCTCTACATTCTCGCCATTGCCGTTATTGCCAATCTGGCTGTTGCCTTGCCGGCTCTCGCCACGGGTGACTTCCACCGCTAATTCACGGTTTCGGGTCTTCCGGGCGCGGTTCCTCACCATCTATCTGCCCGTCCCCCCTGGCCTGGTGTGTGGGGAGTGGGGCCGACCCAGTCGGCAAGCGCCTGGAGGACCTGGAAATTTGAACCCATGGGAGAGGTGACATTAAACCGCTTCTGCTCGTTGCCGATACCCCTTCCCGGGTTGCAAACCTGAGAGGACCGCTCGCGGAGCGGTTTTCTCTGATTGGACCGGTCCACCCAGACGACGTGAGCAGTCGTACCGAATACGGGATTGTCGTGATCTGGGAAGCCGGACTGGACGGTTTGGTCAGCGTCCGCCGTGCCCAGCCGACCGCCTGGATCGTCGCCGTCACGGACGACCCCCGAGGCGAAAAAGCTGCGCGAGCTGGCGGGGCCGATGTGGTCATTCCGGTTGGCGAGGCGAACATCGAGTACCTGTGCGCAGTCGCAGAACCACCTTTGACCCCGGTGGCGGCCGGCGCACACTCTCAGATTGAGCTTACGGCCACCGTCTCGGCCGATGCGACCGGGCTGATAACTCGCGCTTCGCCGTATTTTGCCGAACTGGTTGTTGCTGATTCGAGTCGATCGTTGATCGGCACGCCGTTGCAAAGTCTGTTTGCGAGCGAAAGCCAGGGTCACAGCGTCCTGTCTCGCCTCGTCCCGGCCAGAACCCTGCGGAACATCGAGGTAGAGATTGTTCGCGCCGACCGGACCCGGGGCTGGGTGCTGCTGACATTGCGTAAGACCAAGGATGGTTCCCGAATCCATGGTGTCGCCGTCGATATCACCGACCTCGCTCAGGCCTGGCAAGGGCTGGCTCGCAGCGAGGCCCGGTATCAGTCTCTCTTTGATGCCTCCCCGGTTCCCATCTGGGAGGTCGACCTCTCCGGTGCGATCGGCTTGCTTGAAGAGAGGACGTCAGGCGGCTCGAGTGCTCCGCGATTGGAGTTGGCTGCACTGGTCGTCGGTTCGCTCCGGTTGATCCACGCCAACGATTACGCCAGGAAATGTTCGCAAACGGATCCGACCGACGATCAGGCCGTTTTACGTTCCATGGTGCGGATGGTTGGCGGTCCCAATGGCATGGACATTCTCGACCAGGTTGTGTTGTTTTCTAAGACCGCCGGGCCGCTCAGTGTCCCGGCGGTCGGGCGCGACAACGCCGGTGTCGAAACCCGGGTCTCGGTGACGTGGAACGCCCCGATGCTCAGGGGGCGTCGCGATTTTGGCCACACGGTGGTGGTCGTTGCGCCGGCCACCCCTCGTTCCTAACACTGAATCGTTCGTCGATTACTCGATGGGGGAGGGCTGTCGCGGGGTGACTACTATGGCCACGCCGTACGAAAGGGACCGTCGTTGAAGATCCATGAGTATCAAGCCAAGCAGCTCATGAAGGCCAGGGGGATTGCCGTTCCATCGGGTCTGCTGGCCACAACCGTGGATGAGGCCGTCGCGGCCGTCCGCCCCCTTATCGAGGAGTTGGGCAATCCCGTGGTGGTGGTCAAGTCTCAGATCCACGCCGGCGGCCGGGGCAAGGGACGGTTTATCGAGTACCCCGACCTTGGTGGCGTAACCGTCGTATTGGCTGGAATCGACGGAGGTGTCGAGGCTGCCGAGGAGGCGGTCAGAGAACTTGCCGGCAAGATGCTCGGTTCGACTCTCGTCACGATTCAGACCGGCCCCGAAGGCAAGCAAGTGAACCGGCTCTATATCGAACAGGGCGTCGACATCGAAACTGAACTGTATCTGTCGGTCGTCCTTGATCGAGCCGTCAGTCGCAATGTGCTCATGGTGTCCACCGAAGGTGGGACCGAAATCGAAGAAGTCGCCGAGCACACACCAGAGAAGATTCTCAGAGCGACCATCGATCCGGCGATCGGCCTGGCCAACTTTCAGGCGGCCGACCTTGCGTACGGGCTCGGCCTCGAGGGCGAGACGCTCAAGAATGCCGTCAGCTTCATGAAGGCCCTTACCGCAGCCGCCGTCGAACTTGACACCGATCTCATCGAGATCAACCCGCTGGTCGTAACCAAAGCGGGTGGGGTGATGGCGTTGGACGGAAAGATGAGTTTCGATGCCAATGCGATGTTCCGTCATCCCCATATCGCCCAAATGCGCGACGAATCCGAGGAAGATCCTGCCGAGCTCGAAGCAGCCGAATACGACCTTTCCTTTATCAAGCTTGACGGCACGATCGGCTGCATGGTCAACGGGGCCGGGTTGGCCATGTCGACCATGGACATCATCAAGTACGTCGGCGGCGAACCCGCCAACTTCCTGGACGTCGGTGGGGGTGCCACGGCTGACAAAGTCACCGCCGCTTTCAAGATCATCACCAAGGATCCGCGAGTCAAAGGGATCTTCGTGAATATTTTCGGCGGCATTATGAAGTGCGACATCATCGCCAACGGAGTCGTCGAAGCTGTCAAAGAGGTGGGCCTACAAGTTCCGCTTGTGGTTCGACTGGAGGGCACCAACGTCGACCTGGGCAAACAGATCATCGACGAATCAGGACTGAACGTGGTCAGCGCCAGCGATATGAAAGATGGCGCTCAGAAGATCGTGGAGCTAACCAAATGAGCGTGCTGGTTGATACGAATACCCGTGTCCTGGTTCAGGGGATGGGCCAGACCGGCCGGTTCCACACCGACACTGCCCTGGCCTACGGGACGAACATGGTTGGCGCCGTCCACCCGTCCAAAGCGGGAACGATTGAGCACTTCGAAGGCGAAACCGACCACAGCGGAGTCCAGGGTCGCGCCGACACATATTCGGCAGATCTGCCCATCTTCCGGAGTGTTGTCGAGGCGGCCGAAGCGACGGGCGCCAATGCGTCGGTGATCTATGTTCCGCCTCCATTCGCAGCCGACGCCATCATGGAAGCGGCCGCGGCGGGTATCCAACTCATCGTCTGTATTACCGAAGGTATTCCGGTAGGTGACATGGTCGTTGCCAAGCGATACCTGGAGGACAAGAACGTCCGACTCGTGGGACCGAACTGCCCGGGGGTCATCACCCCTCAGCAGTGCAAGATCGGCATCATGCCGGGCTACATCCACAAGCCAGGCAAGATTGGTGTCGTGAGTCGGTCCGGTACCCTCACGTATGAAGCAGTGTTCCAGCTGACCAACAATGGACTCGGCCAGACGACCGCCATCGGCATCGGTGGCGATCCCGTGAACGGGACCAACTTCGTCGACTGTCTCGACCTCTTCAATCAAGACCCCGATACCGAAGGCGTCATCATGATTGGCGAGATCGGTGGAACGGCCGAAGAAGAAGCCGCCGAATGGATTCAGCAGCACATGACCAAGCCGGTAGCCGGGTTCATTGCGGGCACCACCGCCCCAGCCGGCAAGCGCATGGGCCATGCCGGCGCCATCATCTCGGGTGGCAAGGGAACGGCCGCCGACAAGATCGCCGCACTGAAGAGCGCTGGCATTGTCGTCGCCCCGACCCCAACCGACATGGGAACCGCCATGCTCGAGGCGATCGGGTAGCCCACCCGCCAGCGCCAGTAGGCTTAACCTATGGACATTCGCCCGGCCTCCGAGAATTCGTACCCGTGGGGCGGGGCGGCCACCCCCTATGAGGAGCTTGGCGGCGAAGGGCGCGTCCGGGAACTTGCGGATGCCTTTTATGACATTGTCGATGAGAGCTCACCGGTTCTTCGGGCGATGTTGCCTGTCGATCTTTCCGTGTCCCGTCAGAAGCTGTTTGAGTTCCTCAGTGGTTGGATGGGGGGACCAGGGTTGTACTGGGAGCGGCACGGCCATCCTCGTCTCCGCATGCGTCATGCCCGGTTCCCGATTGACAATCACGCCGCCGATGAGTGGTCGCGTTGCATGGACGGCGCCCTCGACCGAATCGGAGCGGACAAGGCGGTGGGGGCTTATTTGGCCGAAGAACTCGGCAAGGCGGCTCAGTCGTTACGCAATCTGGCTTCGCAAGACCCGCTCATCTAGGCGTTCGTCAGCGCAGGCTCTTGGTGCTTTGCCGCGCCGACCAAACGCCCTTCCAGCGATCTACCGAAACGCATCACGATTGGAAGAAGAGCGATGCAAATCACGGCGGCGATGGCCAGCTGCGGTGCGACCTCTGCCAGGGTTGCTCCGTTGATGGACAAATCGAAAATGGGCTGGAGAAAGTAATACGTCGGCCCGAGTTTGGCGATCCATTGGGGGAGGGTCGGCCAAATGGTGAAAATTACGGGAAACAGCAGCAATATTGCTCCGCCCTTCCACGCCGCAAACATGGTGGCTGTGTCCGGTGCCCACGACCCGAGCATCAGGCCGATCTCGGCCATCATGATTGCCCCGAGGGTGACCGCCAGCAGCGTGGCCACCGGGGCGGTCCCGAACGCGCTGTTGAGGAGCAGTGTCATTACGCCGGTGAGAATGGCCAGGATGGTTCCGAGCAAGCCCTTCGCCACGAGAACATCTTTGAGATTGGCCGGCGTTACCAGCACGGCGCTCAACGTTCGACGGGTCTTTTCCTCGATGAGGCTTGCGGCGGGGACCATGACGCCAGCGATTGCCACGGCCATGATGACCAGCATCGGGAGCATCCTCACCGATAGTTCAAGGCCTTGATCCCCGATTGATACCACGGAAACGTCGACGGGCGAATCCACTGCAGATATGGTTCGAACGAGGTCCAGGGCGGTGACTCCGAGGATGATGCGATCCGAGGCAAGGCTGTCGCCGCCCACCCAGAACTGGAGCTGTGGCTGGGCACCGCTACGGACCAAATCGTCGAATCCGGCTTCGAGAACCAATCCAGCGTCGAGATTGCCTTCTTCAACCTGGCGGCGTAGTTCCTCGGCGTCGTCGAGGAATGTGACCTCGATGCCTTCCAGTTGAGCGGCCGCCTCCGTAACGGCGGAATTGCCAAGGTCGACGATCCCGAGCCGTGGTTCGGTGTTGAACAGGCCGCCAAACACCATGCGGAAAGCGAAGGTCAAGACGACTGGCAGAACCAACACCCACAGGATTATCGGCGACCGGGGCCCGAGGGAGAGATCTTTGAGCAGGATCTTGCGGATCATATGCGAATCACCCTTCGTTTCAGCACGAGAAGTCCCGCGGCAAACGCAACTCCACACCAGGCGGCCAGTATCAGGAGAGGCCCGGCCAGCTGTCGGAAGCCCTCGCCGTAGGCGGTGGCGCCGACGATCGCTTCGACCAACCCCCAACTGGGGAGGACTTGAATCCACCCGGCGGCCGTACCGGGAAATAGCACGGCAATTGCGGGGATGATCAACGGGATGAGGAACAGGACGCTCCAGAAGATGATCGAAATGAAGTCGCGGCCTGCTGATCCGGCCCATAATCCGAATCCGGTCACGAGGATCGCCCCGAGGAGTAGGGACACGAGCAGCACGAAGGTATTGGTGCCGAACGAACCGATGGCCGCCATGAGCAACACTGCCTGGCTAAAAGCCAGAAGTGTCCCCAGGATGGACTTTGCAGTGAGGAAGTCTGTCACCGTGGTCGGGGTCGCCAGGATGGCGGTTACCGTGCGCTGTTGGATTTCCGAGGCGACCAGGGTGGCGAGAGCCATCATCTCCACCATGAGCATCAAGAAGACGAACATGGGCCGCATGGTCTCCTGGAGCGAAACTTGATCCCCCGCCCGGTCGGTTCCGAGCAGGATTTCTTGTTCGGTGGGAAGGATGACGAGTGGGGGGTTGCCTGCGGCCGCATAGGCCATCTCTCGAACCATCGAACTCAGCGCTCCGCGAACTTCGGCTGGAACATCTGAGGTAACGAAGAGCGTTACCTCAGTCTCGTTGCCGGTCGCCACGTTGGTGATGAAGTCGGGGGGAAAGGCCAATCCGACGGCGGGACCGTCGCGGGCCCGGATCGCCTCCTCGAGTGCGGCACCTGAATCGAAGGGCGTGATGGTGAGCCCGGCGTCGCCGGTGAGCTCGTTGAAGTATGCATCCATGCCCGTTTGAGCGATTCCCATCTCAATGGATTCGTCGACGGTATTGGGCAGTACCCAAAAAACCGCGACGTAGAAGACGAGACCGAGGACGGTCATGAAGAGATAGAACCGATCCCGGGTGAAGGCCCAGAGGTCCTTGGCGACAATCGCACGAATGGCGGGCCAGTTCACGCGGTCAAGCCCCTCCCGGCGTACTCGACGAAGATGTCCTCCAGGGTCGCTTCTTCGGTATGAATCGTGAGGATGTGCCCGGCCGACATGGCCTGGCGTAATTGTTCGGTTGCGTCAGGGCCGTCGAGTGGTACCACGATTTCGGTGATGACGCCATCGTCTCGGCTGCGAACTTTGACTGCGCGCTGGCCATGAGCCAGCTTGAGCTCTTCGGGTGTGTCGACGGCCAGGATCGACCCTTCGTTGATGAAGGCCACTCGATCGGAGAGCTCATCGGCTTCGAACATATCGTGGGTGGTCAATATGACCGCCGCCCCGCGTGCGGCTTGATCCTTGATGAGGTCCCTGATGGTCCGCGACGAGACGGGATCAAGGCCGTCGGTCGGCTCGTCCAGGAACAAGATGTCCGGTTCGTTGATCAGACTTCTGGCCATCATGAGCCGCTGCCGCATACCTTTCGAGTAGGTGGATACCCGGTCCTCGGCTCGCCCGGCCAGATCGACCCGGGTGAGGAGCGGCATCGGATCGAATCGTTTGATCCCGAACAGGCTTGCGAAGAAACGTAGATTTTCGACTGCCGACATGGCGTCGTACACATTCTTCTCTTCGAAACAGACCCCCATCCGGGCCTGAATGGCTTCGCGAGCTTCCGGCATGGGATGACCGAGGATCGTGATCGACCCGGAATCGGGTCGCAACTGTCCCGTGAGCATTCTGATCGTGGTCGACTTGCCCGCTCCGTTCGGCCCGAGCAGCCCAACGATCTCACCGGCTGCCACCTCAATCGAGAGGTTGTCGACGGCTCGCACCTGCCCGAACGAATAGCTGAGCCCCGACACGGAGAGCGCACCGTTGGGCATCTGAACCCCTTCCTTAGGCCCCTCCGAATCTATCACCGCTCCGTGTCAGGCGTCCGGGTTTGGGGTTGTCCAGCCGAACTACACTTCCCGGCGTGCGGACTGCAGTGCTGATATCGGGATCGGGATCGAATCTGCAAGCCATTGTGGATGCCCAGGCTGATGATCC
>JAENVV010000125.1 GCA_016650365.1 Acidimicrobiia bacterium | reverse complement strand
GATAAGGGGCCAATCGCGGGTCGAGCCTCAAAACGATACGCTTCTCTTCGTTGACGACTTCCTCGTCGTAGGCGTCGATGAGAAGCGCAAAGGTCGTTCGGGTGGCCCCGGCGGCGGGTTCGATGACATAGGGAAAGAAGCGCTGGTCGGCTTCCTGATCGTAATAGCGCAGATCCTCGCCACTGGCCTCAGCGTGCTGACGGAGATCGAAGTCCGTCCGGTTGGCGATACCCTCAAGTTCATCCCAACCCCATGGGAACTGGTATTCGACGTCAGCGGTGCCAGCCGAATAGTGCGACAGTTCACTGTCATCATGGGTGCGGATGCGGAGATTGTCCGGGTTCATTCCCAGATCGATATACCACTCATGTCGGGCACGCAGCCAATAGTCGTACCACTTGGCCGCTTCCTCCGGCCGACAGAAAAACTCCATTTCCATCTGTTCGAACTCGCGCGTCCGGAAGACGAACTGGCCGGGAGTGATCTCGTTACGGAATGACTTGCCGATCTGGGCGATTCCGAACGGCAGCCGGAGCCGTTGGGTCCGGCGAACGTTTTCATAATTGATAAAAATCCCCTGGGCCGTTTCTGGCCGAAGGTAGATGAGGTTCTCGTCGCTCTCGATCGGGCCAAGATGAGTCCGCAGCATCAAATTGAATTGTTTGGTTTCGGTGAACTGACCCTTCATCCCGCAGGTTGGACATTGATCAGGGTTGTCCAGCTTATCGAGGCGATGCCGGGCGTTGCAGTTGCGACACTCGACCATCGGGTCCGTGAAGACTTCTTCGTGCCCACTCGCTTGCCACACCTGCCGCGACTGGAGAATCGCTGAGTCGATACCGACCACATCGGACCGGTATTGCACCATTGACTTCCACCATTGACTCTTGACGTTGCGGAGCACGGCGTTGCCGAGCGGCCCGTAGTCGTACGCAGACCGAAGTCCGCCGTAGATCTCCGAAGACGGAAAGACAAAGCCTCGCCGCTTGGAAAGGTTCACGATCGTATCAAAATCAGCCGGCATGGAAGTCCTCGTTGCGAAGTGGCATGTTAGACCCCCGCCGGGCAACGCTCGCCCCGATCAAGCCGAGCCGAAGCGGCGGACCCGACCCTGGTACTCAACAACGGAATCCACGAGCGCCTGAGCGTCGTAGTCGGGCCACAGGATATTCGGAAAGACCAATTCGGAATAGGCAGCTTGCCACAAGAGAAAGTTCGATATGCGATGTTCGCCCGACGACCGAACGATGAGATCCGCATCGGGCATTCCCGGGATCCCAACCAACGACCCGATGAGCGCCTCGTCGATGTCGCCGGGTTGAATGTCTCCGGATGCCACGAGTGCGGCAGCCCTCCTGGCAGCCCGGGCAATGTCAGCCCGACCGCCATAGTTGAACGCAAAGACCACGTGAAGCCGGTCGTTGTTCGCCGTCATCGACTCGGCCTCGGCCATGATCTCCCGGTTTCGGTCCGGGACCCTGGGATCGTCGAGAATGCCCATGAAGTGCATGGCAACCCCTTTGGCATGGAGTTCGTCGCGCCGGCGCTCCAGGATGTCGCGATTGAAGAACATGAGGAACTCGACTTCGCTCTCCGAGCGAGTCCAGTTTTCAGTCGAAAATGTGAACGCCGTCAGCCACTTGATCCCCAGTGCCAACGCACCGTCAATCGCCGAGAACAACGCGGCTTCCCCGGCCGCGTGACCGACCGTTCGATCAAATCCGCGCTGGTTGGCCCATCGACCATTCCCGTCAAGAATCAGACCTACATGCTGTGGGATGTTGGTCGGGTCCAACCCGGCCAGATCGAGAACTTGCGTCCCCTCCGAACCAGTCATTCGTTCATGACCGACATGGAGACGATCTTGCGTTCGAGGTGATATTCAAGGAAACGCCTGGCGACACCAAGCGTTTCGGTCGGAGCGATTGGTGACAGATCGGGGAGGTTCTGAATGTCTGCGGCAGCAAGGACCGCCAGCCGATCAGTCACCCCGGGACGCAATTTGTAGGCGCCCGATGGTGCACAAGAGCTGCACACCACTCCCCCAGCTTCGAAACTGAACCGTTCTGGCGATGGCTCACCACATCCAGCACACGTACTCAGGGACGGCGCCAACCCGAGAACCCCGGCCACCTTGAGCATGTAGACCGTTAGAAGCTCGGGCCCACCAACACCTTCGTTGAGAGCGAGCAGGCCACGATGCAACAGCAGCAGGAGTCCGGCACTTGGTTCGTCTTCGAGGGCCACCGCGTCGGCCAGCTCAAGCATCGTCGAAGCCAAGACAAAACGATCAAGATCCGTCCGGATGTTCGGATAACTCTCGATCGTCTCTACCTGAGTAATGGTGTCGAGGTTTCGCCCTTCGTAGAGGACCAGGTCGACATGCATGAACGGCTGAAGTCGACCGCCAAAACGGCTCTTCGTCTTGCGGACGCCCTTGGCAACCGTTCTGAGTTTGCCGTTATTGGCACTCAGAAGCACGACGATGTTGTCGGCTTCTCCGAATGGGTACGTCCGGAGAACGATCCCTTGATCATGTTTAAGTCCCACGGTTACTCGAACCCCAACCGATCGAGGATATTCGGTCTTTGTTGCCAATCCTTCTCAACCCGAACCCGCAAGTCCAAAAACACCGAGGTTCCGAAGAGTGCCTCCAATTCGACCCGGGCTTCCACCCCGGCCGTCTTCAGCAACTCCCCGCCCTTACCGATGATGATGCCCTTCTGAGAGTCGCGCTCGACAATCGCCTGAGCATCGATATACAGGGTGCCGTTGGCGCGCTCTTCCATCTCGCGGACCCGAACCACCAGCGAATGCGGGAGCTCGTCATGGAGTCGGTCAAGGAACTTCTCCCGAATGATCTCGCCTACCACCAGATGCTCAGGCTGGTCCGTGGTGGCGTCGGAGGGGAAGAACATGGGTCCTTCGGTCAGTCGTTCAACGATGGCGTGACGCACGGTCTCGACGGCCTCACCGGTCAGTGCCGAAGTGGGGACGTACACGTCAAAGTCCCACGCAGTTGCCTCAATAAGACGTTCGGCCACTTCCGCCGGATTGCCCCGATCGACCTTGTTCACCACACAGATCACGGGCGAGCCACTCGCCTTGGCTCGTTCGGCCACGCGACGATCGCCCGGCCCGACCGGGCCGGTGGCGTCGAATACGACGACCACACAATCAGCTTCGTTGAGGGTCCCTTGCACCATGGCGTTGAGCCGTTCGCCGAGAGTCGTCTTCGGTTTGTGAAGCCCGGGGGTATCTACCAGTACGGCCTGGGAGGCCGGAACGCCATCCTCATATTGAGTCATGATGCCCCGGATGGTGTTGCGGGTGGTTTGGGGCTTGGTCGAAGTTATCGAGACCTTCGAACCAACCAGCGCATTGACGAGAGTCGACTTCCCAACGTTGGGGCGACCGACCACCGCTACAAAACCGGAGCGCATGGCGATCAGTCCGCTTCGACTTCGGGAGCCGACATTTCATCGTGGCGGGCCACCCGGACTTTGGAAACCCGCCGACCCTGAACCCGGACGGCGGTGATGGTGATGTGCCCAACATCAAACGATTCACCCTCACGGGGAACCCGTCCAGCCAACCCGAGCACCAGGCCCCCGACCGTATCCCAATCTTCGTCTGGCAGATCAGCTTCGACGAGGTCACCGAGTTCATCAACATCGAGGCGACCATCAACCAGCCACGAACCATCTGGCCCGGCTATCACCATGGGATCTTCGCGGTCATACTCGTCGACGATCTCGCCAACGATCTCTTCCAAAATATCCTCGATCGTTACGATCCCGGATGTGCCACCGAATTCGTCAACCACCACCGCCATATGGGTCTGATTTCCTTGCATATCGCGCAGCATGTCGGAGACCCGCTTGGTCTCTGGCACAAAATATGCCGGTCGGAGAATTTCGCTGATCGGTACCGGGCTGGCACCCTCATCCATAAGCCGCAGGAGGTCCTTGGCGTACACGATGCCCCTGATGTCGTCGGTGCCTTCGCCCGTCACGGGAATGCGGGAAAACCCGTGAGTGATAATGGTTCTGAGCGCCTGTTCCGATGTTCCGTCCACCTCGACCGTCACCATATCGGTCCGGGGCACCATGACCTCACGCAGCAACGTGGCGGAAAAGTCGAGAATCGAGGAGATGAGTCGAATTTCCTGATGGTCATCCTCGTCGTGACCTTCGGTGACGGAGTCCAGTTCGTCATCGGTGACAAGATCGTTGGCCATCTTGCCTACTGAGCGGGCAAGCTTCAAAAGCCAGGCAAATCGGTACGCCAGTAGCCGGGGGTGGGAACGGCCAATCGATCGAGGGATGGCTTCACCAACGGAAACCACGATCACTCCGGTGAGGGCCAACGCACCGGCGAGCATCACTCCTCTGATACCAGCCGTTGTCAGGCCCCAGGCAGCCAGTAGCGCCGCGGCGATCAGCATGCCGGAATGAACGAGTCCGATGGCCGGCTGCAACCCGGTTCGATGCTCCAAGAGGCGAGCCGCGATATCGGCCCCCGACAATTCATGGGCATCGTGCAAGGCGTCAGCGCGGTGGGTCCGGATGAGCGAAGCAAGCGCAGCTCGCAACAACCCAGCCAAGGCCAAGACCAGCACTGACAACACCATGGCGACGATCATCAGCGGCGTTTTCTCCCCACCTTGGCCAACAGAACTTTCTCGCGGCTCTCCATGACTTCGGCTTCGGCGTCATCGCCATGGTCATAGCCGAGGAGATGCAAGATTCCGTGAACAACCATCAACGACACCTCGTCGTCGAACTCGCTCCCGTGGCTGGGGGCATTGGTTCGGACGTACGTCGGAGCGATGATGACATCGCCGAGTGTCACCGGCGGGTCATTCTG
Source organism: Acidimicrobiia bacterium (assembly GCA_016650365.1). Taxonomy (NCBI): domain Bacteria; kingdom Bacillati; phylum Actinomycetota; class Acidimicrobiia; species Acidimicrobiia bacterium. The sequence continues at coordinate 18,824 of JAENVV010000125.1, read as the reverse complement.
GCGGCGCACCGGTACTTCGCCCGGGGTTAGATGTTCAATCGGGAAAGCCAACACATCAGTCGGTCCGGCTTTGCCCATAAACCGCTCGTTGTATTCGGCGATAATGCCATCAGAGACGAAGAAGAGCGAGACTTCGGTCTCGTCATCAAAGCCCTCCTCGGTGAGCACCAATTCGGCGAGCTCAACGAGGATGCCCGTACTCAGCGGATCATCTTGCTCATCCGCTAGAAAGATGTTCAAAACCTCATCGCTCCTTTTGTCGCCGCATCGGGATCACGTCAGGTGCGGCGTCTTCGGAGTCTATCGGAGCGTCGTCGGTCTCGGTGGCAGTCTCGGTGGCAGTCTCGGAGGCAGACAGTGCCGGAGTCCCATGAGGGACCCCCAGATCGGTCGGGAAATTGGGGTACGGAATCCGCTGGTGATAGTGACCGACCAGGGCCTCGACGAAAGCCTTTTTGACCTGCGTCAATTCACCGAGCGTCAGATCCGATTCCAACAGTTGACCATCGTTCACCTTCTCGCCGACCACCCTCTCGACAACCTCGACGATCCGGCCGGGCGTCGGAGCTTCGTGGGAGAACACGGCCCTGGTAGCACCCTCAAGGGCGTCGGCCATCATAAGGATCGCCATTTCCTTGGTGCGCGGTTTGTGGCCGACGTGTCGATACTGATCAACGTCGACAGCGTTGGCACCGTACATGTCGATGGCCTTCTGATAGAAGAAGCGCATGATGCCGTCGCCGTGATGGGACAGAATGCCGTCGGCGACCTCGGTGGGAATCCGGTACTCCCTGGCCAACGCCACCCCATCGCTCACATGCTGGCGGATGACGGCCGCTGACTCAGCCGGCGGCATCTCGTCGTGGGGGTTCGAAATACCGAACTGATTCTCGATGAAATGGGCGGCGTGCTGGGTCTTGCCAATATCGTGATAGTACGCGGCAGCTCTCGCCAGCAGATTGTTGGCTCCAATGGACGCAGCAGCCTTGTCAGCCAACGTACCAACCATCAATGAATGATTGAATGTACCCCACGCCTTGTCCTGGAGGAGCTGGAGTGCAGGATGGTTGCGATTTGTAAGGTCCAAAAGGCGGAGCGAGGTGGTGATGTCGAAGGTCAACTCGAAGAAACTGACGGCCATCCCGGCGGCCAACGCGGTCACCATCGTCACCGTACCGGCCACCAGAGCGGCGAGCCCCACCGTCTGGAGGGCGAGCGTTTCCTCGACCAACGGGGTGTGAAAGAAGAAGGCCATGGCCGCCGCGGCGGCGGCCGAACCTGCCGCCCCTGCCAGGACAGCACTACCAAAATCGGCCCGCCGGGAGATCGATGCCACAAACGGAACCGGAACAAATCCGGATAACAGCGCATAGATCGTGTATCCCGGGTCTCCCGTGGCGAGCGCGGTAATCGAAGCGGCCGCCACGGCGATCAGGACGGCCATCCTGGCATCAAACAGGATGGCAACCATGACCCCGAACGCGGCAGCCGGAACGGCATACCCACCGGCAAGGTTGAGAACCTCCATTACCGAACCCAATGCGGCGGCCGCCCGGATCGACAGCGCCAACATCACCAGGAGCAAACCCAAGAGCGTGACGCGGCGAAGTGACGCCCACACCCCCGGCCGGAAACGGGAGATGTAGAAAGCAAGCACAGCCATGATGGTGGCAGTTGCAACCAGAAGAGCGAGATATTGAGTGGGCGTGCGTCCGTTCAGATTGAGCTCGGTGATGGCATCGAATTGGACCTGGGTGATTACCTGTCCGTCCTCCACGATCGTGCTGTTCTCTTTGTAGGTCTCCTCCACCGGTGCCACGCTGTCCCTGGCCGCAATCCTGGCGGCCTCAGTCGTGGCTTCATCGGCGAAGCTATTGGCTTCCAAAAAGTCGCCGGCTACCGCCCGGGCGGCGTCCTGGGCGGCTTCACCCTGAGCCTGGTCCATATCGAGCGGGATGAACATCCGCTCCGAGGCCACCTTCTGGCGGACCGCAACCAATTCGCCCGACTTGATGCCGTCACGCAGTACGCTGAGGGCTCTTTGGCGGGAAGCGTCAAGCACGATGGGCAGCTGGGGTTCCTCGCCGGCTGCCGTCCGCCACACATCATCCACTGCCACGCTTACCAGCGTGGCGAGGGTCGGCTGAGTTGGATCCGTGTCGATGATGTAGTCGCGGGCGAGATCGTCGACCTGTTCACTGATCGGACGGGTAAACGGGGTGAAACCAATCGGGGCAATGACACTGCTCGATTCGGCGCTCACTTCAAGCACCTGCGGATTATTGGCCGTCGACAATGCAAAGGCCTTCGGGAACTGCGGGTCGCGCGTGTCGACTTCGACGACAACCGACCCCTCGGCTGAAATACCCGTTGCCGTAAACATACCCGAGGCGTCCGTTCGCACCCGGGTCACCGCGCCGAAACTATCGGTCAAGATCACATCGACGTCAACCAGCGGCACATCAACCTCAGGAGAGGTTTCAGTTGGCGTCTCTGTAAAGAGACTGTCTCCGGTGCGGTCGAGAAACAGCACGCCGGTGATGTCGGTGGTCGGAGCGCTCACCGTCGTGGTCGGGGCGGCGATGGTCGTAGCGGTCGTCTCGGCGATGGTGGTCGTCGACCCCGCGACCGGATCAAGCGGAGGGGGCCGATCGACTTCCACTGTCAAGGGCGGGTCGGGCGCGACGACATTGGCCTTAATCGTGGTGAAGAGAGCCACAATGTCTTCTTCGATCTGAGCGGTGACATCGGTGTTCTCTTTGAAGAGCTGCGGAACCCCTGCGGCCGCCGCAGCCTTTCTTTCGGCGGTGACGACCGTGTCGACGAGTTTGATCTCCTTGTCCGCGACGTATCGGTCCTTTGACACGTCACCGACCGCAAGCTGGACCGTACCTGAGCCCGCCCCGACGGCCAGAGAAGCCCACACGAGAGCCGTCGTGGCGGCGATTATGCCCCAGCGCGCCGCAAAGCTAACTCGCTTCATTTGCGACCCTCCTTGCTCTCGTAGCGCTCGTAGGCGCGGACAATATCTGCCACGATACGCGCTCGCACCACATCTTTTCCAGTTAACCGGACAAATCCGACATCGTCGATGCCGGCCAGGATCTCTTCTGAAAGCCGCAAACCGGACTTCTTTTCGATGGGAAGGTCGGTCTGGGTCACATCACCAGTAATGACCATCCGGGAATTGAAGCCCAGCCTGGTCAAGAACATTTTCATTTGTTCCGGTGACGTGTTTTGAGCCTCGTCAAGAATCACGAAGGCATCGTTGAGGGTGCGACCCCGCATAAACGCCAGCGGGGCGATCTCGATGGTCCCCTTCTCGATGAGAGCAGCCGTCGTTTCTGGTCCCAACATGTCAAAGAGCGCATCGTATAGAGGCCGGAGATACGGATCGATCTTGGCAGCCAGGTCTCCGGGCAAGAAGCCCAGTCGTTCTCCTGCCTCGACGGCGGGCCGACTGAGGAGAATTCTTCGCACTTCTCCGGCGTTGAGCGCCGCAACCGCGGCGGCCACTGCCAGATACGTCTTGCCGGTGCCGGCCGGGCCAATACCGAACGTCAATGTATGCGCGGCCAGAGCCTCCACATATCTGCGCTGACCGGCTGTCTTGGCGCGAACGATGCGACCCCGGGCGACTTGAATGCCCGTAGCCATCACAGAGGACGGGCTCGGTTCGCCAGAGGCAACCATGTCGACCACCCGCTGGACCTGTTCACCACTCATGGACTGGCCCATCTCGGCGACCCGCACAACCTCCTCAAGGACGGTGCGGACCAACGTCACTTCGGCGTCCGGTCCGGCCAGAAGAAACTCATTGCCGCGGGCGACGATTTTCACAGATGGATAGGCCAATTCAACGACGCGCAGATGCGAGTCGTGCTGTCCCACGACGGTTGGAACGAGTTCTGCAGACGGCACGCGTACGCGCACCTGGTAATCAGACAAAGGGAACCTCGAAGAAGATTTCGATGAGTCACACAGTATATCGCCCGTTACGCCCATTCCGAAAGAACGTTTTCCGGACTGCGGTAAGTTCCCGCGCTAGTTTTCGGGAATGCCCACACTCTTCACCCGCATCATCAACGGCGAAATCCCCGGACGGTTCATCTGGCGGGACGATCTGGTGGTCGGGTTTATGACCATTGCTCCGATCAGGCCGGGTCATGTGTTGGTGGTGCCGATTTCAGAAATAGATCACTGGATTGACGCCCCGGACGATCTGCGCAACCACATCATGGACGTGGCGGCTCAGATCGGGCAGGCCCAGATGTCGGCGTTTCACCCGGCCCGTGTGGGAGTCATCATCGCCGGCCTCGAAGTACCCCACCTGCATGTACACGTCATACCGATCGAGACCGAACGAGACCTCAACTTCGCCAATGCCAACGGATCTGCAACCGATGGGGAGTTGGAAGAAGCTGCCCGGAAGCTTCGGGCAGCTCTGGCCGGGAACCCGAACGTGACGGCGGTCTAGGGACGTAGCGCCCAAGCGCCGGCGCATCAGTGGCGTTGAGGAAGGTTTGAGCCGAAGGGGCAATGGCGGCCCCTAATGGGCCGGGTGTCTTTGGCCCACTTAAATAGCGGTGGTCCACCTAAATTGCGGTAGCGCCCAGTTCGGAAAACATCGTGGCAATCGACTGCTCAGACTCCTGGAGCAATCCCGCCAGCACTTGCAGATCGGATCTCCTGATGGTCAGAACCCGACCGTTGAAGTCCTGGCGCATGATCTGAATCGCTTTGAGAAACCGTTCGATGATCTCGGAACCTGACTCATCGGATTCGAGGGCGTTGAGGTCGATGGAGATCCCTCCGGAACTCCACGCAGGGAGTCCGTCGGTAACGCCCCGGCCATCGGGCGGCAACAGCTGGTCAACCGGCACCGAATAGAAGGCAGCCAGACGCTGCAGGCGCGGTAAGGACAAGCTTCGCTCGCCCCGCTCATACGCTCCGAGAACCGATGCCTTGAACTCCTGACCAGAATTGGCCTCGACGTCCTGGAGAGACAAGCCCTTTTGTTTTCGGATCGAACGGAGGCGCCGACCAACCGCCTCATTATAGGTTTCAGTCACGCTTCCCCTCCTTACCACAACAATAGCAACTAGAACACCGCGCGTGAAGCTTTCACTCTCGGTGACTTTCTCCCAGCCCCGCTTAAGTTACCATGCGGGACCGGCGAAGTAGTGCACCTCCGACAATGGCCGCGGTCTCGGTACGAAGCACCTGGTCCGATAGCGAGGCCGTTTGGTGGCCCGCGAGCTCATCTGGATGCCATCCCCCTTCGGGTCCAATACCAAGCGCATCCACGTTTGCACCAAGCTCACCGCCACTGGCATCAGCCAGGACAATGCCAGGAAGGTCATCCAAGGATGCTGTTTCCACCTCCATGAGGAAAGCCGACCGACTCTGTTCGAGTGCTCCGACCGCCCACGCCCGGCACCGGGCCCTGGCAGGCGGGGCGACCTGACCGAAACGGGTCGACAACCAGACCAGGCGGGAAATCCCCAACTCTCCAAGCTTTTCGACAATAAGCCGTTGGCGATCCTTCGCTTTCGGAGGGGCAACGGCGACGGTCACGCTAGGCCGAGGAGCCGCTATCCGTTCATCGTCCCGGACCAGTTCAATACCATTCCAAATCCCGGTGCCCAGCAACCCCCGTCCATCGGTATACGACAGCGGGGACCCGGCCTGGTAGCGCAGGACCTTCTGAAGGTGGTGCCGTTGGTCCTGGTCGAGCCCCACCAGGTCGGAGTTGAAATCGTTGATAAGCAGGTGCGGAATGTGGGCCATTTCGGCTAACGAGCTTTGCGCCGCCGTCGAGAACTCGCCACCGTTTCGTCGTTGATCTCGGCAAATTGCCGGAGAAGGTCCGCTTGCTCGCTCGAGATGTCGGTGGGGATTGCCACGCCGACCTCCACAAGAAGTCGCCCCCGACCGCGCCGGCCCAACCGATGCATCCCGCGATTCTGGAACGTGATGACGGTTCCGGGCTGGGTACCGGGATCGATGTCAATGTCTACATCAGTATCATCAATAGTCGGCACCCAGCGATGGGTGCCGAGAGTCGCCTCGGCGATACCGATACTCAACCGGTGGATCAGGTCGTCGCCATTGCGGATGAAACGACTATCAGTTTCGACCCGAAGCTCGACATACAGGTCACCGCTTGGGCCTCCCCGCCTCGCAACCTCTCCTTGCCCGGACAGCCGCAGACGGGTGCCCTCCGAGACACCGGCCGGTACCTCCAACAAGACGGTTCGATCCTCCACGACCCGACCATCTCCGGCACAGGTCGTACAAGGGCTCTCGACGACCTGGCCAAGGCCAGAACACTGGTCACATGCGGCAACGGTCATCATCGCACCCAGAATCGTCTTGCGCTGGACCCGTACCTGCCCGGCTCCCCGACACTGGGTACAGGTGACCGGACGACTGCCTTCGGCAGCCCCTGTCCCGGAACAGGTCCCACATTTGACCGCACCGCGAAACGCAACTTCGATCGTCGCTCCGAACGCGGCATCCTTCAATGAAATGGAGGCACCAGCCAGGACATCCCGTCCCCGTTCCGGTCCGCGACCACCCCCAAAACCCCCGCCGCCGAAGAACGAACTCAACAGGTCTTCGAGACCACCCCCGCCGAACAAATCTCCGAAATCGAACGTTTCGCCCCGGTCGTATGCACGCCGCTTGTCGGGATCAGACAGCACCTCGTACGCTTCGGCGGCGAGTTTGAAACGCGCTTCTGCCTGGGCATCGTCGGGGTTGATATCCGGATGGTTCTCACGGGCGAGGCGCCGGAACGCCTTCTTGATTTCGTCGATCGAAGCATCGCGGGCGACGCCCAGCGTTGCGTAATAGTCTTTGCTCATGTCGGCGACAGCTTAGGATCTCTATGAGCCAAGTCGGTCGACGAGACCGTCTCGCACTTCCTCGATGATTTTGATCGTTCGCCGGTAGTCCATGGCCATCGGTCCAACGACGCCGATGGAGCCGGCCGACCCACCAGCCAGCTCGTAGCTGGAGGAGACGACGGCCAGGTCGCGTCCGGCCGGACCGGGTATCTCTTCGCCGATGCGGATCGAGGTCCCCGGATGGGTGCTGATCATGAGCGCCAGCAGGGTGGCTTCCCGCTCGAGCACTTCAAGAACCCGGTTGACGGTTGAGACGTCCTCCCAAACCGAGGCCATCCGCGCCGTACCACCAACGTATATTTGGCGGGTCGAATGATCACTGCGCACAACCGCCTCAAACGCTCGATCGAGGATGATGGTCGTGGCAGGCGACGTCACGATTTCCTGCTCGGCGTAGCGAGCCGCTGCCTCGGGGATGCTGTGACCGACGACCAGTTCGCCGAGTAGGCCCTCGACCTCGCTGACTATCGGTTCCTGGACGTCATCTCGGAGACTGACAATGTCCTGAGAGACCTGTCCGTTGACGGTCACCAGAACGACCAAAATGGTGCGGGTGCCAGTCTGGACGACGTGAACCCCCCGGATCTTGTCTCCCCCAAGGCCCGGACCAAGGACCACTGCCGGATAGGTCGTCTCGTCGGCGACCAGCTCGGTGGTCGCTTTGAGAAGCCGGGACAATTCCAGTTGGACGGAAGAAAAGAAGCTGTTGATGCGGTTCTGGGTACCTCGCCGGAGATGACCCGGCTCGGAGTGATCTACGTAATAGCGATACCCTTTGGCCGTCGGCAGCCGACCGGCCGACGTGTGAGGCTGGAGAAGATAACCCTCGGCTTCGAGTGAGGTGAGGTCGTTGCGGATGGTGGCGGTTGACACCGCCAAACCACTCTCCTTGGCAATCGCGGCTGAGCTGACCGGTTCACCGGTCGCAATGTACTGCTCGATCAGTGTCTGCAGAACGACGATCTTGCGGTCATCCAGCATGTCGGCCATCCAACATCGTGTTATCCAAGATAGATTAACGGTATCACTCTGGCGGCGGCATCGTCAGGACTTCTCGGATGACGGTGTCGGTCAGCAGAGTCCGGACCACGACGATCCGCCCGTTTTCCTCCTTCACGATCCCGGCTTTCACAAACTCGGGATGGAGATCCAGGACCCGCCGACCACCTGGCCCCGTGATGACCCCGGCCGCCCGCCGCAACCCGAGCATGAGCCGTTCCTGTTCACGGTCCCAACCAGATACGACAGTTTCTCCCGCCAGCGGCCGCTTCCCGGATTCGACAGCCTCCATGTAGCGGTCGATACGCCGGAGATTACGAGTCCGAATGCCACCCCGGTGGCCGTGAGCACCCAGGCCGAAGGCTTCGTATTCACCCTGGGCCCAGGTGGCGAGGTTATAGCGACACGGTTCCTCGGTCGCGTAGTTGGACACTTCGTACCGGATGAAACGCTCTCCGAGTCTCTCAGCGGCTCTCTCCCACCGATCAGCCTGAATGTCGTCGTCGGGAGCCGGATACCCGTCGGTCACCGCTCTTGAAAGTGGCGTACCGAGTTCGACGGTGAGCGAGTACGCCGAAACGTGATCGATACCAAGTGCCTGCGTGCGGTCGAGCGTCTGTTCCCACGACATGTCCGTCTCGACCGGATGGCCATAGATAAGATCGATCGACACTCGCGGAAAGGCGGCCAGGGCGGCCGCCACAGCGGTCTGAGCCTGGTCGGACGTGTGCTGGCGCCCCAACTCGCGCAGGACCACGTCGTCGAAGGACTGCACTCCCATCGACAGTCGACTGACCCCCGCCTTAGAGAAGGCGGAGCTGGAGGTGGCGTCAATATCCTCGGGGTTCGCCTCCATGCTGATCTCAACATCGCTCGCCAACCCGAATTTCGAAGCGAGCGCCTCGAGAACCGAACCGACCAACTCAGGGGGAATACGGGACGGCGTCCCACCGCCGATGAACACAGCGTCGAGGGACCCCCACTCATCGGACATCTCGATTTCGCCGATCACCGCACGGTGATAGCGCTGCACGAGATCGTCCTGGCCGGCGACAACCGCAAAGTCACAGTACGGGCAGACTCGTGCGCAAAACGGGATGTGAATGTAGGCAGATCGCCATTGTCCCGCCAGATCAGCGAGCCGGGGCGAATCGGGACGCATCCTTGGGTGCGAACGGATCATCAGCGATCGCTGGTGTCGACCCGAAGCGCGGCGACAAACGCCTCCTGGGGCACTTCTACGGCGCCAACCATCTTCATCCGCTTCTTGCCTTCTTTTTGTTTCTCGAGCAGTTTTCTTTTTCGGGAGATGTCACCGCCGTAACACTTGGCGAGAACATCCTTGCGGCGGGCCTTTACTGTCTCCCGGGAGATGATGTGACTGCCGATGGCTGCCTGGATCGGGACATCGAACAACTGACGAGGAATGAGTTCCCGCAGCGTTTCAACCATCCCTTTCCCGTACATAACTGCTTTCGCTCGGTGCGTAATCGTCGAGAACGCGTCGACCGGCAGGCCGGCCAGCAAGATGTCGACTTTCACCAGATCCGAGACCCGGTAGCCGACTGGTTCGTAGTCGAGCGACGCATACCCGCGGGTCCGCGACTTGAGGTGGTCAAAAAAGTCAAAGACGACTTCGGCGAGCGGCAATTCGTAGATGAGTTCGACTCGTTCCGGGGTGAGATATTGCATGTGATGCATTGAACCCCGCCGGGACTGCACCAACTCCATAATCGTTCCGATGTACTCGGACGGGGCGATGATCATGGCGCGCACGTACGGTTCTTCAAGCTCAGCGACGCTCGACAGGTCCGGAAGGTCCTGAGGGGACCGAATCTCCATCACCGATCGGTCGGTAAGCGTCACCCGATAGGCGACCGAGGGGGCCGTCGATACCAGATCAAGGTTGTACTCACGCTCAAGGCGTTCTCGTACGATCTCCATATGGAGCAACCCGAGGAAACCAACCCGAAAGCCGAAGCCCAGCGCCCGTGACGTTTCCGGCTCCCAAACCAACGACGCATCGTTGAGCTGCAGTTTTTCGAGAGCCTCCCGCAACCGTTCAAAGTCATCCCCGTCGGACGGAAACAAGCCCGAGAACACCATCGGCTTGGGTTCGTCATAGCCTTCCAGAGGCTCGGTGGCCGGGTTGGCCACCAGGGTGACGGTATCGCCCACCCTGATCTGATCGATGTGTTTGACGCCCGTGATCAACAGGCCTACTTCGCCGGCACTCAACTCGGCGATCGGAACAATTCGCGGAGTGGAGACGGCCAACTCATTGGCTGCGTGCTTGTCTCCGGTGGCCATAAAGAGAACTTGTTCACCCTTGCGGATCCGACCGTCCACAACCCTGATAGAACAGACCACGCCGCGGAACGTGTCGAAGTACGAGTCGAACACGAGGGCTCGCAGCGGCGCTTCCGGGTCTCCGGACGGTTGCGGGATCTGCTTGACAATCCGGTCCAGGAGTTCTTTGATGCCCTGGCCTGTCTTGGCGGAGACACCCAAAACGTCGTCGGGATCACCACCAAGAATCGCGGTGATTTCGGCGGCGGCGGCGGCCGGGTCGGCCGACGGAAGGTCGATCTTGTTGATGACCGGGACGATTTCGAGTCCTGCCTCGATCGCCAGGTAGGCGTTGGCAAGTGTCTGAGCCTGCGCACCTTGAGCCGCATCGACCAACAAGACGGCGCCATCACAGGCGGCCAGCGATCGGGAAACCTCGTAAGAGAAGTCCACGTGCCCCGGGGTATCGATCAAATTGATCTGATATTTCTGACCATCGTCGGCATCGTAGGAGAGCCGCACCGACTGGGCTTTGATCGTGATGCCACGCTCGCGCTCGAGGTCCATGGTGTCGAGCAGCTGTTCCCGCATCTCGCGCTCGGTGACCGCTCCGGTGTATTCCATGAGCCGATCAGCGAGAGTCGATTTCCCGTGATCGATGTGGGCGATAATCGACAGGTTGCGGATGCGGTCAGACATCGATCACTTCCGACAGCCCGAAGGGGCCTGTTTCAGATTGACGGGAAACGTCAGCCCAGGAGGGAATTGACTTGCTTCGTCAACTGAGATTTGCGGCGGGCGGCAGTCTGCTTCTTCAAGATGCCAGAAGAGGCCGCCTTGTCGATCCGAATCTGCGCCAGGCGCAACGCGTCTTTGGCAACGGCGGAGTCGCCGGCTTCGGCGGCCGTGACCGCCGACTTGATGCTGGTTTTGAGCTCGGACCGCACCGACTTGTTGGCAACACGCCGCTTTTCGTTCTGGCGGTTACGCTTGATTTGAGACTTGATATTGGCCATAAGAATCCCGGTGAAGTAAGAGAAGTCGTTCGGTCGAGACGCGCTTATACGTCTTCGAACGCCCACTCTACCAAACACCGCCCCGACCAGCAAAGCTGGCGCTGGCTGGTTCCGTCAGCGAGCCCACCGACAGAGCGCCACCGTGAGTCGTTCCATCGTCAACCGGTAGGTATCTTCCGGAGCCGTCTTCAAGAGATTGTCCGCTCGAACCAGGGCAGCCACCGACCGACGCAAGTTCTCCTCGGAAAAGCTCGCCCGGGAGGCGTACAGCTTCTTGGCTTTCCAGTCAGGCATACGGACCTGCTTTTTATACGTTTCGAAGTCGGTTGCGACCGCCGCCAGCGAACGGGCCCGCAACTGCGCATCGAGTTGGCCGACGAGTTGTAAGGGGTGACCGTGCACGAGGAAGTCTTCCAGGTGTTTGAGCGCCAACCCCACGTCGCCCGCTTCGACGGCGTCGCCATACCCGAAAGTGGCAATCTCCGGCCGGTTCTTGAAGCGATCGAGGACCAGCTCCCTGGTAATAGGTTCCCCAGCCATCGCCAGCTGATCCAGGGCCTGACCGACAGACGCCACGTCGGTCCCAAACCGACTGATCAGAGCCTCGGCAGCCGGATTGTCGATCTTCATACCCCGTGAGCGCAACTCTTCACCAAGCCAACTGAGCGCCCCCTTTTCGCTGAGCGGGGCAACCTCGACTTTGTTAACCAACTCCCCCAACTTAAGGCTCCGTGGCAATGCTCCGAAGGCGATCATGACGACGAAACATGCCTCGGGATCCATGACCGAGAGCAGATCAGAGAGGATTACCCCCTCGTGGCTCTGGATCCATTGGGCATTCACAAACTCGACAGCCTGACGATCTCCAAAGAGCGACCCGGATTGAATTGCCGGAATCGCAATCTCGAGCTCCGAGCGCATCGGACCTTCACTGTCGCCTTCCGAGCCACGCTGGGGTACGTCGATGCGAACCCGACTGGTGGCCCCGAACCGTTCGATGGCGGAGCTGGCTTGCTCGAACAGTTGCTGGCGTTCGCCAGGACCGTCCCGCTTGCAATACAAGTGCAGGATCGGTTTCACGGGCCGATCAGCAGCGAACCGCTGAACTCGTGGTATCCCTCTCCGAGATGAAACGAAACGGTTTCGGACTCGGTTGCTCCCGGCGCCACCCTGCCGATCGAAATGGGGATGATCTGGCTTCCCATCAAACCCAGGTCTCCCAGAACAACCGCCACAGTACCGCGCCAGGTGAACTCGGAGTTGTTGACGACAATCAGCGTGAGATCGGCGGTTTGAAGGTCCGAAGACGACGCCTGAACATCCACCGCGAGACCCCCACAAATGCCGTCCGTTTGGGCCTGATCGGCTGTGATCGCCAACGAGGAAAGGACGATGGCCTCGCCATCTTCAAAGATCACCGAGAACGGCTTTTCGACCGCTGCCTCACAGGTGGCGATGTGGGTAAGGCCCCGCAACGACGAGGTGCCAAGCGGGATTATGAACACCGCCAGCAAGGCGACCATGGCAACACGTGATTTCAAAATAGACGGCATCAACACAGACCTGGCTGGACTTCGGCGAAGGTTAGTCACGTTTCCTCAAGGTCCGATGGCTACTATCCCGGCCGATGGCTGCGCCGATGAAACGATTGAATTACGAACGTACCCGCTGGCTGCTCCTCCTGGCCGGGCTTGTCATCCTGGGCGGGATTGCAGCGATCATGTTCGCTCGGCGGGTCGACCCGGTGGAGGTCGCAGGCACGATCCTCTTTCTTCCTGTCTTTATGTCGTTTCTCATGTTCGGACTGCGCGGCGGGCTGATCGCCGGAATTCTCGCATCCCTCGCCTACCTGTATCTTCGATATCCTGCCATTGACGCGGTCGGTGCCGGTCGATTCGTAGGTTTGTTGGTGACCCGAACCGTTGGCTACTTGTCGTTCGGCGCGGCAGGCGGCTGGGCCTCCTCGGTACTCAAAACCTCCATCACCAAGCTCGACCTGTACGACCACATCGACAGCGAAACCGGCCTTTACAACTCTCGCTACCTCATTGATACGATCGACCTTGAGAAGTCACGAGCCGTTCGATACGAAAAGATCTTCTCGGTCGTCACCATTGAGCAACGGTTGGCTACCACCGGCCAGGCCAGGGTACGGCTCATAAAGGAAATCGCCCTGAGTATTCGCGCCGGCGCCCGTACCGTCGATCAAGTCATCCACGCCACCGACGATGGGGTTGACATCTTCAGCGTGGTTCTCCCAGAGACCGGCCCTGAGGGATCAGCCATTTTTGCCACGAAGCTGACTCAGCAAATCGACGCGGCCCCGTTTTCGATCGAACCGGGTGGTTGGGCGACAACGACGGTGACCTTTCCCAATGACGAGACCGGCGTCGAGCAGCTCGTGTCTCGATTCCGGTCGATCGTCAAGGCCGACTTTCCTGAGACGGCAACCGTATAACAACGTCGCCATCTCGGTCGGTCCGCCAAACCCTCATGCCGGCACCCACGAGGGTTTGCAGGACGAGCGAATCGGGATGACCGAACGAGTTCTCGCCAACCATGATCACCGCAGTGCTGGCATGTGATGCGAGGAGCCAATCCGGATCATTGGTGGCCGAACCGTGATGAGGAACCTTCAGAATGTCCGACGGTATCTCGCCGAGTTCATGCTGGGCTAACGCCTCCGCGTCACCGGCGAGAAGAATTGACGTACCCGCCAGCGTAAGACGAAGCACAATCGATTGATCGTTGAGATTGTCGTAACGGCGAAGGGGTCCGAACATCTCGATCTGAATGTCACCGAGACCAAAACGGCCGTGAGACGGGGGGACGCTGACTGGCACGCCTTTGGCTGACAGCACCTGCTCGAGCTGATCGAATTGGGGGCCGGACTCGGGCGACCCGGAGTGCCAGAACGATCCAACCTCGAACCGGTCGATCACGCCCAGAAATCCGGCCAGATGATCGGCATGAGGGTGAGACAAAATGAGCAGATCAATACGGTCGACGTCATAGCGTCGAAGCCCGGCCATCAGCTCAGGAGGATCCGGTCCTCCATCGAGGAGAATCACCTCCCCACCGGACCCAAAGACCAGGATCGCATCACCCTGCCCGACATCAAGAAACACCATGGCAGGTCCGGCTGGTCGCCCTCCGTGGCCCACGTTGATGACGACAAAGAGAGCGACGGCCAGCACCGCGGCCGGACGGAAGGCCCGGTACCGGAGCGCCCACAGCCCGGCCATCATCACCCCGAAACCCACCCATCCGACTTGCGGCCAGTCTGCCGCGGCGTGGGCGATCGCCAGAACCACCGATGCCATCCCGACGGCCAACCTTGTGATCCATTCGGCACCTACGAGAACTCCCACCCCACCCGTGGCAGTGGCGGCCGCGACAAGCGGAGCAGCCACCACATTGGCGATCGGTGACAGGACCGGGACAGAACCGAAGTGATACAGCAGCAACGGGGCCACCGCCAGTTGCGCACCCATCGTTACCGAGACCGCCGACCCCAGGAAGGCCGGGCGGATTCTCGGGAAGGCCCTCGTGGACGCCATGACGCCCAGGGTGGCGGCCACCGATAGCTGAAACCCGACGCTGCCCGCCATCTCGGCCGACCACACCAAGAGACCGAAGACGGAAATGCCCAACGCCGACCATCCTGACAATGGAAGACCCGCCGCCCGACTCACGAGGAAGATCCCGGCCATGACCGCCGCCCGCAGGACGGATGGTTCCCACCTCGTGACAACGACAAACACAGCCAACCCGACCAATCCGAAGATGGCCCGGCGCCGGGGGCCTCCCCCAAGCGGACCGATCACCAGCCACCAGAGTCCGAGAAAGAGCGCGACATTGCTACCGGACACGGCCACGAAATGAGTAAGGCCGGCGCGCCGAAGAACGTCATAATCCACATCTGAGAGCAGGCGGGTGTCCCCGATGAGAAACCCGGAAACCAGGGCGGCGCCCGGATGGCCTTCCCAGCGGGCCAACCCGCCGGAGACTCGATCGCGCAAAAGATTCGCAGTCGCCGTCAGGGGGCCTTCTGCACCGGGGACCGACTCAACCTTTCGTGCCCGCAGGCGACCCTGAAACGTTCGGCCGGCCATCCGACCTCCGGCCGAAGTCAGCCGACCGGTCACGATGACGGTCTCCCCCGCCGCCAAGCGGGCCGCCGGGCCGTCCAGCGTCACCGCTACCCGGGGTCCCACCCACCGAACCCACCCGTCGCCAAGCTGAACTGCCTGCGGTTCCAGCAGGAATTGTCCGTCGACCGGATCCGAGCCGACCCGTCCCAGGGTCACAATCGGACCATCGGTCAGAACGACCTCGCTGGCTCTGGCATGGGCCATTGAGCCCGAACCGACACCCACCAAGACGGCAACAACCAGGGCGAAGGCATGATACGAAGACCTCCACACCCCGACCACCAGCAAGGCTCCGATTACTGTCGCCACCAACCACACCTTCGAGGCGGAGGCGCTCCCGATCCAGGCAGCCGCGGCCATCGCCAGGACCGCCCGTCCAACCTGATCTGGCAGTGTGAGGCGGTCGATCACGGAACCCGGACGGACTCACGAAGTGACGCCAGCTTCGCTTCACCGATCCCGGGAACGTCGAGCAGGTCCTCGACCGACCCGAACGCGCCGTTCTGCGTTCGGAAGGCCACGATTCTCTCTGCCAAGACGGGACCGACTCCTGGCAACGTCTCGAGGGTGGCGGCGTCTGCCGAGTTGATAGGAATCCGCCCATCGCCGTCCGGCGCCGACGCAGAAGTCTCGGTTGGCACGATGATCTGTTCGCCGTCATGAACGAGTGCTGCCAGGTTGATGGCTTCCAACACAGCCGCCGGCGACACGCCTCCCGCGGCGGCCACGACGTCGGCTACCCGACTATCGATCGGGACCACCACTACCCCCGGTGACACAACCGCCCCCGACACATGAACCAAAATCGAACCGGTCGAAGACGTGCCTACCTCCACAACCGCGGTCGGTTGCAGCTCGGGCACATCGGCCGAATTCCAGACATAGACAAGCCCGGCAGCCGCCACCACAGCCAGACCCGCCAGAGCGACGACCCGCTCCATGCGTCCCCTTTCCAGCCACCGGTGCCGGTATTCGTACCACGGCCAGCCAGCTTCAGGAAGGGGTATGGTGGTCCCTCAAATACATGAGGGGTCCCTCAAATACATGAGGGGTCCCTCCAATACATGAAAGGACCCTCCAATACATGAGGGTCGGCCTGTGACAGCCAGTGGCCCCAAGCGAGAGGAGCTGTCGTGGATCAATACCGTGTCGAACCCGGATCGAACGTCGACCTGTCAACGTTGGATCCATCTGGCGGTGACGCGCTCACCGGCGGCAAACGAGAAGGCAAGGTAGCCCTCCGCTCCTTGAACGTCGAACTGGAATCTCTCCAAGAGCTCCTTTACGCGGAAGGCAAGCACAAGATTCTCATCGTCCTACAAGCCATGGATACCGGTGGTAAGGACGGGACAATCCGCCACGTGTTCG
This sequence comes from Acidimicrobiia bacterium, assembly GCA_016650365.1. Taxonomy (NCBI): domain Bacteria; kingdom Bacillati; phylum Actinomycetota; class Acidimicrobiia; species Acidimicrobiia bacterium. Next base: position 2,087 of record JAENVV010000125.1, on the reverse strand, counting down.
AGGGTGTCAATCCTCAGGGCGTCAGCGTTGCTTCATTTAAGAAGCCGACGGAAACGGAACTAGCCCATGACTATTTGTGGCGGGTTCATTCTCGGACACCCGGATCAGGGCAGATCGTGATCTTCAACCGCTCCCACTACGAGGACGTTCTCGTGGTGCGGGTTCATGACCTGGTCCCGGCCGAGCGGTGGGAGAAACGGTATGAGCACATCAACAATTTTGAACAACTCCTCGTTGATGAAGGCACCACGATCCTCAAATTCTTCCTCCATATATCGAAAGAAGAACAAAAAGAGCGGCTCGAGGATCGACTGGCGACGCCGGAAAAACATTGGAAATTCGCCACGGGAGATCTGGCAGAGCGGGAACGCTGGGATGATTACCAGGCCGCCTACGAATCGGTCTTAACCCGTACCTCGACCGAGGCCGCCCCCTGGTACGTGGTGCCCGCCGATCGGAAGTGGTATCGGAATCTGGTCATCTCGCACGTCATTATCGACACGCTCAAAGGTCTCAACATGGCATACCCCGCCGCGGAGGACGGCCTCGACGACGTGGTGGTCATCTGAATCCCCTGAACGGCTCGGAACCTACGCGTCCTGACGAGCTTCGCGTTCGAGTGAAATAGCCGCATACGCGTCGAGGTGACTCATGCCGGCCCGGCGGGCCCTCAGGTAATCACCAACGTACAACGTCATGAATCGCAGCACTCCGAGTCGACGCCACTGGGCGATATGGACGAGTTCGTGGTGGAGAACCCGACGGAGGCTTTCAGGATCCAAGACCCCGACGTCATGACGCAAATAGATCCCCCACGGCAAGGCGATCGCCACAAACGGTTCCTGCCATATCGGGTCGAGCCATCGGGGGGTACTACGAACCCGAACACTGGCTGGATCGACCGCCGGATGATCGAAGTCGAACAGGTCCTTGGCCAGGACCTTCGACATCAGTTGGCGACGACGTTGACGAGGTTTGGCTGACGGACGATGACTCTGCGGATCGTCAGGTCCCCCACTCGTTCGGCAATGCGCGGGGAGGCCAGAGCAGTGGCTTCGGCGTCTTCTTGGGAAATGTCAGCGGGTACTTCGATACGATCGCGGACCTTCCCGTTTACCTGGACGACCATCGTGACCTGCACGTCCTTGGCGACGGACGGGTCTGATTCCGGAAACGGTTGGACGTGGATCGACCCGGTATTTCCGAGTCGATTTCGCCACAGCTCTTCTGTCACGTGCGGAGCGATCGGCGCCAACAGTTTCACCATTACCTCAACTGCCTCTGCCCATGCCCCGGCCGATACGACCGAGGTCTTATTGGCATCAAGCATGACGTTGCGCAGACTCATCAGTGCGGCAATGGCGGTGTTCCACTTGAAGTCCGCCAGGTCACCATCCACCTTGTCGATGGTCTGGTGGACCGCCCGGCGGAGGGCGGCGGTGGCCTCATCGTCGGTGTCGCCCGGCTGATAATCCAGGTGGGCGATCTTCCAAACGTCCTCCAGGAACCGGTGGGCTCCCAGGATGCCACGACCGTCCCACGGTCCTCCCTTTTGCCACTCGAACGCAAACATGAGGTAGGTACGAACCGTGTCGGCGCCATAGGCATCAACCAATTCATCCGGGTTGACAACGTTGCCCTTCGACTTCGACATCCGCTCGACTTCCAGATGATGACGCAGCTGCGAAACGTCGTTGGTGCCGGCGATGCTCGGGATAACCACCTCGGCATCGTCGGGAACCTCAACCGAAATGAGTTCACCATCGACCATCACCTGGAGCAGGTTCTCGGTCCGGCGCATGATCTCACCCACCACCGCGCCTTGCGGAGATGTGGCCCCGGTAACCACGGTTACTTGCGAGGCGATGATGCGAGCGCCATCCCGACGGCCTTCGACGGCCACGACATCGCCGGCATGTTCCGCCCCCAGGACCTGGCCCTGATTCCGAAGCACCCGAAACGGTTCGTCGAAGGCATCGCCTGCCAACCGACCGTGGGCAAGCATGGCCGCTTCCGTGTCGGCGAAGATGCCCATATCGCGCATTACCTTGACGAAAAATCGGGAGTAGAGCAGATGCATGACCGCG
>JAENVV010000124.1 GCA_016650365.1 Acidimicrobiia bacterium | reverse complement strand
GCATCTGCAATCTGTAAGGGAGCGGTCGGATGAGGTCCAATCCAGGTGACGCCGTCGGCGATGAATTCGTAATTGGGTTCGACGGTAAGTTCCACGGACCCGGGCTCGGACGAAACGATGCGGTCGACCACTACTTCGGGGAAACCGACGTTGGGGCGGATCGAGCCACACTCGGCGACGTGCTGGCGAAGCAAAGGTGAGTTGGGGTGGATGTTCTCGCACGCCAACACGTTGACCCACTCGACGGTGCTAATCGCCAGCCCATCATGAATCGCCGGTGCCACAATCTTGAGAATGGGAGCGCCTACCGCAGTGGCGATCAGGTCGCTCTCGGCGACCGCCGCCACGACAGCCGCCGTGTCCTGGGCAAGTACATAGGTACCTCCAGCCACTGTTGTCCGGTTGCCCGACGTGTCGACAACATCGTATGATCCGGCCAATTCCAGGGCAGAGATGAGTGTGGCATCGGCATCGATGAAGGTCAGGTCGTAATGACCTGAGAGGACCACCCCGACCAGTCCGCGGCCGATGTTTCCAGCCCCGAAGATCGTCGCCTTCATTCGTCGGTCGGCGTCAAGGTGGTGAGGACTTCGTCGACGCTGGTCGTCTTCCAGAGCTGCTCACAGATATCTTCGTCCATGAGTACTTCAGCGAGCTGACTTAGCAACGCGACGTGGTCATCAGAGTTGGCTGCCAACCCGATCACCAGATACACCGTGTCATCACCCCAGGGGGTACCGTCAGGATATTGACGGACGACGATGCCGGTCTGGAGCACGGAGTCTTTGCCTTCCAGAGTCCCGTGCGGCATGGCGACACCGTTACCCATGAACGTGCCGATCGACGACTCACGTTTGTGCATGGTGTCGACATATTGAGGATTGACCAACCCCAGCGACACCATGTGATTACCTGCGTCCGTTATCGCCTGAGCTTGGGAAACCGACTCAAGTCCAAGTGAAACGTGGTCGGCGGCGAGCATGTCATCGAGGCTCACGATTCAACCGACCACCGGATTGCCGGCGCTGAGCGTCTCGACGAGGGCCTTGAGAGCAGGGTCGTTGATGAACATTTGAAACGTCACTACCGGGACACCAGGAGCCTTGGCTCGCGCCTGGTCAGCTAGTCCTTTGTGAGTAACGACGACATCAACATCGGGGGGCAATTGCGAGACGGGACAGTGAATGACGGACACGTCCAACTTGGCCTTTTTGAGAAGCTTCTTGAGTTGATTGGCACCCATCAGGCTGGAGCCGACTCCAGCTTCGCAGGCATAGGCGATCTTCTTGACTTCATTGGCGGCTTTCTCGGGCATGCTCTTGTCATCCCTTCTGAGTTGCAGGATTGAATTTGGCGGATGCCCACGACCATAGCGTGGGCATCCACCAATTCTTCATACGGCTACGAGAGTTATCCCTCAGCCCCTAGAGCGACATGGGGAACATTGTGCATCGCCCCGTCCTCGACGTCGACATCATCCATTTCCTTGACCGGGAACAGTCTGAGCAACACGACGCCAACCACGAATGCGACTATGGCACCCACCGCGACACCGAAGAGCGCACCCACACCACCGCCGCCCGCGGGAAGCAAGGCCAGGTAGGCGAAGATTGATCCAGGTGACGGTGCCGCCGACAAGCCGGCGTCCGTAGCAACAAACGTGATGTCGGCTGAAATACCACCAGCCCACATGGCCACGATCATCACAGGGTTCATGAGGACATACGGGAAGTACACCTCGTGAATACCACCGAAGAAGTGGATGATGATCGAACCGGGCGCCGACAACTTGGCCAAGCCCTTACCAGCGAACCAGTAGGAACCGAGCAGGCCGAGACCAGGACCGGGGTTCGACTCAAGCATGAAGTAGATCGACTTGCCGGTTTCGGCAGCTTCAGCAGCTCCGAGCGGGGTCAGGATTCCATGATTGATGGCGTTATTCAGGAACAGAACCTTGCCGACCTCGATCGGCAGATCCATCAGCGGGAGCAACCCGGCATCGGAGATACCCTTGAGGATGGCGCCGAAGGCCAGGGCAATGGCGGCCATGATCGGGCCGATCGCCCAGAATCCGATCATCGCCAACACGAGCCCGAGAATGCCTTGCGAGAAGTTGTTGTACAACATCTCGAAGCCGGCCGGGGTCTTATCTTCTAGCCATTCGTCGGTCTTCTTCATGATCCAACCGGCCAACGGTCCGACGATCATCGCACCCAGGAACTGGGGAGGCGCACCTGATGATCCGGCGAACGGGCCTGTCGTGATTTCGAAGAACGATCCACCGATAACACCCATTACGGCAACGGCCCCAAGCACACCACCGCGGTGGCCGTAGATCATCTTGCCACCCGTATATGCAATGAGCAGTGGGAGCAAGTACTTGATCATCGGGCCGACGGTGTTGTCGGTTATGAACCCGTAGTCGAGCGAATCCTCACCAAACCACTTGGCCAGCCAGCCTGGTGGGATGAACAGCGTGGTGATAAGTCCCCACGCGATAAACGCCCCAATGTTGGGGATCACCATTCCGGCCATGAAGCCGCCTAGGCGCTGTATCTGAGCCTTCATCCGTTTTCCTCCTCCGAATCACGGGAATTCCAGTAAGGCTCATAGTGGCTCGCGCGAGTTACACCATCAAGTAGTAATTGGGCAGAGCCGACTTATGACAAAGTGGTCGACCGCGTCACGTCTGGGTTAAGGTACCGGGCGATCGAACGAATGTCGTCACTGTTCAAAAGGGCGTTCACCACCACGACGGGCAGCCGGGCCTCGCTGACGGGAACGGTTGATATCACCAGATCGGCATCGAGGTCCTGCCCGTCAAAGCTGTGAGCAGACACCACCTGAGCAATTTCGAGGTGAGGGAACTCGGCTTGGATCCGCGAAACCAGAATCCACACCGTAGCCATACCGCTTGGACACACCACTACGGCCCGCCTTCGGGGCCACAGGTGAGTTCGTTCCATGGCGCCAGACAAATACATGGTTATGAAACCGATTTCGTCTTCAGGGATCGGTCTCCCGATTCGGCCTTCGACGATTTCGCCGATCCGACGGGCAACGGCATGAACCTCCGGGTAGCGACGCCTTACGTCACGCAGGAGAGGATTGTGTACGGGTAGCCCGTAGCTGATCCGAACCGCCAGGCGGTCGAAATGCTGACTCAGTCCCCGGCGCAGCTCAACGTCATCGGCCAGGACCGGATGAAGCTGGTCGGCAGCCATGCTGAGGACCTCGTTCACGAGAGTCTCGTCAACCCGACTTGCTTGCTCGGTGTCCTCAAGCGCTACTACTCCGAGCAAGAATTCGGTCATGCCCGCAATCTCCTCCTCAGTGATGGTCCCGGCGGTTATGTCGGCCAACCCGGCGGCGAGACTGGTGGCGGTGGCGAAGACGGGATGGTCCATCAAAGAGCGAAGCTGGCCGGCATCGAGGGCCACGGTTCGTCCGCCCGCCAATCGGACAGCCGTAACGGCCAGGTAGAGCGGCAACATCACATCATTCTGAACTCGCAAACCGGCATTCGTATGGAGCTGGACCAGTTGGGCGCACGCGTACAGCGGCAGGCGCATCATGTACTCGCGCATCCCGGCCGAGACCCGCGTGGTGAGGCTCGGAGCGGATCGGTTCGAAGTTGCCTCGGTGAGCGTTTCATCCGGTATGGCTTCGAGGATTAGCTTCACCGTCGCCCGACGAATGGCTCCCTCGCTACCAACCACCGCCATGCCGACACCCGGACGCCTGGCGACTACCAGGCTTTGCTCCGCAAACCATGGTTCGCATCTGAGCGTATCCCGACGAGCCGAGGTCTTCGATACCTCAAGCTGGGCCTGCAGTTGCTCCATCGTCGTGTTGTCAGGTGCCCGATCGAGAAGCAGAGCTCGAACGAGATCAATTCGCTCGTCGCGAGCAAACACCCGGTATGCGTCCTCGGACTCATCTGCAAGCTCGTGGCGAGCTGAGTCTTTGTCCGAGAAGTCGCCGAAGACGAGCAGGCCGACACCGGCCTGTTTGGCGAGCGTCAGCTTGCGCGAGCGCAGGTAGGTTTCGACCCCATTCAAACGATATCTGACTACTCGCTGGGACAGTCCAAGGTCATCGGCGAGAGCTGCAGTGCTTTTCGGTCGAGTCTGATCGAGCAGCCACAAAGCGATACGCACTTGCCGGCTGTCGAGGTTATGACTCACGGGAGTATGTCACCCACAATTTCGCGAACCTCGCTCGCCGAGTCCGCCCCGAGCGAACGCTGGAGTGCGGCCGTTACCCGTTTGGGGTCCAGTTGATCGGTCAAGGCCCTGATGGCATTAACTCGCGGGGCGGCCACCGACAGCTTGTCCATTCCCATGCCAAGAAACAGCGCTGCCGTGACCGGGTCCGAGCCGGCCTCTCCACACACCGCAACTGAAATGCCCGCGGCTGTGGCAGCTTGGGCCGTCAGAGCACACAATTGAAGAACAGCCGGATGGGCCGGATCCGAATAGGCGGCCAAGACCCCCGAGGTGCGATCGGTGGCCATCGTGTATTGCGTCAGGTCGTTGGTGCCGATACTGAAGAAGTCCACATGGCGGGCAAGCTGGGGAGCTGAGATCGCCGCCGACGGAACCTCGATCATGACGCCAAGCTTCACGGCTCCGAATTCGGTTCCGTCCGCGGCGAGAGAGTCCTCGGCCTGCGCCATCGCTCGTCGGACCGCCAACACTTCTGCGACGGTCGACACCATCGGGATCATCACCCAAAGGTCGCCCTGCGTTGCGGCACGAAGCAGAGCTCGGAGCTGGCTGGCAAAGAGTTCCGCCTGCGATTCGTACAGGCGCACCCCCCGAACACCCAAGAAGGGGTTCTCCTCTGGCTCAATCGCCAGGTATTCGGCTGGCTTGTCACCCCCTATGTCAAACGTTCGGACCACCACGGGGTGTGCGAATGAGGCGGCTGCTTCAGCGTACGCCTCGTACTGTTCGTCCTCGGTGGGTGGACGGTCTCGATCGAGAAACAAGAACTCGGTTCGGTACAGGCCAATGCCGTCGGCATGAAGGCTGGCCGCGACGTCTTCTGACCCTCCGACATTGGCAGCCACACGGATCGGTCGCCCGTCATAGAAAACCGAACGACCCGAATAGGTGGCATCGGCTTCGCGTTGGCGAGCTTCGCTCTCGATAGCTTGCTGAAAACGGGCGAGGGTGTCTTCATCCGGGTCGGCAACCACTTCACCGGTTGACCCGTTGATGGCGATTACGTCGGCCACGATCGCCGCGATGCCGGCGATGCCAACCACTGCGGGGATTCCCAGCGACCGGGCGATAACCGCAACGTGCCCGGTCGGACCACCTCTTGATGTCACGAATCCGAGCACGCGCCCAGGGTCAAGATTGACAGCGTCGGCGGCGCTTAGTTCGTCAGTGACGATGATCATCGGTCGGTCGAGCGCCAACGAAGCTCGCTCCTTCCCTGACAACTGAGTGCGAATTCGGCCCATCACTTCAACGACGTCCTGGGACCGGGCCGCCAAATACGGGTCGTCGAGAGATGCCAGCATTGACGAAAGTTGGTCTGAGACTTCAGACGTAGCGGTATCGAGGCTTATCCCGGCTAACAATCGCGACTCAACTTCCGTAACCATCATCGGATCCTCAGCCATGGCGGCTTGGGCACCCATCACGTCGGCCGCTTGCGCACGCTCCGCCGCGGTTGCGGCCGCCTGAAGCTCCCGCAGTTCGGCAACCGTCGCTTCAACTGCGACATGAAAGGCGGCGGCCGGGTCGTCGAAGTCGGGAAGCGGCTCATCCGATACCGGCCGATAGAAAAACGCTGGGCCGACAGCCACCCCGGCCGACGCAGCGGCGCCTTTGAAATTACTGCTCATCTTTTCGGTGCCGTCCTTTCAAGTGCTCGGTACACAACCGCTCCCGAGACGATCGAAACGTTCGTCGTTACAGTGAGCAGCAGTGCAGTTGCCGCCACGAATAAAGATCCAGTACCGAGACCGATCGGGATGAAGGCTAGGAGATTCATGGTCAGCAAAAGGGCCACGATGGCGAAAATTCCCACCCGACGTTTTGTCCCGACCTGGACACTCCAGCCGAGCGCCTTCAAGCCTCCCCGACGCGGCTCCTCGACCACGGCATAGCCAAAGAACGCGTACATAACCAGGACGAACAGAGCGGGAATCCCGTACAGATAGCGAAACCCCAACAAAACCCCGGCCCAGAAGAAGGCCGAGGCTACGGCCTGGTCGTAGAAACGTCCGACATGGAAAGGAGCGGCGGTGCCGTCGATCGACGCCAGAGCCAGCCGGAACCAAGGGTAAGCCACGGTCGTGGTGGCCACCATACCGGCCACCAGAAACCCGACCTGGGTCCAGGCAGTCTGATCTTCAGACACCAGTTGGATCGATGCGTAATAGGTCACCAGCGACACGAACGACCAGAGCGTCAACTGGTATCGGTTAGCCCAATAGGCCGTCCAGGCCTGTCGGATCATTTCCCCCGGACGGACCCCGAACGGGGACGAACTGGGTTCTCTCTCGGATTCCATGACGGGACCATACACAACAGCATCGATTCATGGCGCTCCACGACACCGCGATCTGAAGTCGAGTGTGCATCCAGGCGCGCTATTGCAAATCGTAAGCACACTCGACGCGGCGCGCAGTGTGCATCCAGGCTCGGTACTGCGAACGGTAGGCACACTCGTTCAGGCGCGCGCCGACCGGCATCCCTAACTCCGCAAACGCAAGTCAGTTCAGGAGGGTTCGCGGAGGGTGAACGTCGCCGCCCCCAGGACCAGGATTCCATAGATCGGGAGAGCCAGGACTGCACCAAGGTTGGATGCCAGACTCGTCCCCGCGACCAGGTCCTGAAGAACCTGGTTGGCGTAGTACATCGGAGACACCCGGCTAATCACCTGTGCCCAGCCGGGCAGTGAGTCGACCGGGACCATCATCCCTGAGAACAGGAAGCTGGGGATGATGACAAGCGGAATGAACGGAATGACCTGACCTTCCGTCTGTGCAACGTTGGACACGAGAATCCCCAGCGACAAGGAGATAACGGCCAACAACCAGAGAACGATGAACGCCTCGGCCAGGCGCTGGAAGTCATAGCCAAGTTCGAACAAGAGCTGAAGAGCAACCAGCACCATTGTCGAAACCGCCGTGGCGAGGGCGGTGTATCCCAGTAGATAGCCGCCCACGATCTCGAACTGGCGGTAGCCATTCACGAACATTCGCTCGAGCGTTTGGGCGACTCGTTCGCGGACCAGAACGATGGCGGTCAGGATGAATGTGGCGAAATGGACGATATACGCTCCAAAAGGCACTACAAACCGTTCCTGACCGGCGGCCGGGATTGACGTGGCGTCGAAGAGTGTCTTCACAAAAAACACCAGCAACAACGGGGCCGCCACCACGAGAATCATAAATCGGCGATCTCGTCGAATCTGCTTGAGTACCCGCCGGGCCACGGCTCTGGTTCTACTTGGCCCCATGCTCGCCCTCCCTGCCGATCATGGACAGCACGACATCTTCGAGGGTCGGCTCCTTAACTTCGATCCGGGTGACGCTCGGGTCGAGACCGAAATTACGTAGAAAGCCCGGCAGATCATCAGACAGAGATCCCAGCGCTTGCTCAACCACGTCCCCACCGCGGTGGACTCGCACGGTCGCGCCGGCTGACGAGAACAGCTCCGACGGGGTGGCGTTGGCGAGAACTGCGCCGGATCGGATGATCGCTACCCGGTCACAGTGGACCACCTCATCCATCTGGTGGGTACTCACCACGAGCGGTCACGCCCGACTCGGCGAGCCGTCTGAACCGTTGCCAGAACGTGTGGCGCAACTCTGGGTCGACGCCGGCCGTGGGTTCGTCAAGGAACAGCATCTGCGGTTCGTGGACCAGGGTGGCGGCCAGGGAGGCCCTCTGGCGCTGACCTCCCGATAGCGCCCGGATCTGCCGGTCTGCCTCATGTCTCAAGTCGACGAATTCGAGCACGGAGCGAGCTTTCTGCTCCACGCCTTCCGAAATATGGCCGCGTCCGAAGAACGTGACATTCTCAAGAACGGTCAGGTCCTCGTACAGGACGGGTGACTGCGGCATGTATCCGATCGTCGAACGGACCTGACGCTTGTGGGCGAACGGATCAACACCAAGAACTCGAATCTCGCCCGAATCGGGCCGCAAAGCACCAACGAGCATGCGGATCAGAGTTGTCTTGCCTGCCCCATTTGCCCCCACCAGTCCGACAATTGAGCCTTTGGCGACTTCGAGATCGACCCCGGACAGTGCCACGACCTTTCCGTAGGTCTTGGAGACTGACGAGACTGAGATCGCTTGGTCGGCCATCAGGTCGACGCTGGCTCAAGCGACCGACAGCAGCTGGGGAGCGTGGCTCGGATTGCCGCAAGCGCGACAGCCGATTTCGAGCTGAACTCGACGGCTGGCGGGACGAACACCCGACGGGGATGGTCAGACCACGCCGCAGTAATCAACCGGTCGATTTCTCTCGCCCTCCCGACGGTCTCGGAGCGAATACGATCCTGATGGTACCCCTCGTCCAAGGGTGGCGTCTGCAAATGGATGACGGCCATGTAACGGGCTAGCTCCCCGGCACTCGTCGACCCCATGGCCTCCCAAAACGATTCCGGCGATCCGGGCCAGTAGGCCCGTCCGTCGATGGTCCCCCGGTCACAAAGTGCTACCCCGACCCGCCCCTCGTCGACGACAAGTCCTTCGAGTTGGCGCTGAACGGCAAAAATGGCCTGCTGCGAAGCATGCAACCCGGCTTCAGAATCATGACGCGGAAATCCGCCACCGAAGACGATCGTGGCCGCCTCAGGGAGAATCGCCACATGGCGGCAAAATGTGTGAGCGGCTAGTTCCAGGACTGCGGTCTTACCGGCTCCGGGACCACCCGTGACCACCACCAACTGTGCTTCGTGGGAGGGTTCGGGACAGCGACAGGGTCGTGATCCAACTCGAAGTGTCGGGAGCTCACCGTTCATGTCTGCCGCTCTCTTTCTTCTATAGGTCTAGCTCGTTTTGGTGCCAATGCAGCGAGTCCAGCAAGCGGTCTTTCTTGAACAGACGGGAACTCCTTCACAATCATCTGCAACAATGCGCATTCATGGAAGCGGATCTCGAAGCAGGCAATTTTCCGGGGTTGATCCGGGTACACATCGACGGCTACCGGTCGATCCGCGACGCCTCGTTTCGCCCCGGTCGGCTCTCTGCCTTGGTCGGCGAATCAAGTGCCGGCAAATCAAACGTCCTTGAAGCGATTCGGGCAGTCCTCGATCCAACCGCCCCACCCCTGGTGCCAGGTGACATTGCGCGAGACGGGGACGGAACCATCCGGGTTAGCGCCGAGTTCGCACACGGATCATCGTCGTTTATCGCCGGTCTGCCTCAGCATCGGGGAGAGTCAAGCGACTCGATATCGCATACACCGCTGTTTCTTCCGGCCGATTTACGATCCAGCACGCTGGTCGCCCTGTCGGCCAACGATTCACCACCCCACAATCGAGCCGTCGATATCCTCCAGGAAGCCCTGGCGGGGCGAGGAATCGACGGGCCACCCGACCACCCCCACCAGGGAGCTACCGCGGCAGCCCACGGCCTCGTTGACGGTCTCGAAGCCTGCCTAAAGGCCAACGTCACGGGAATGATCCTGCTTATCGAGGAGCCAGAACTGTTCCTTCCCCCTCAGATCCAGCGGTACCTCTACCGACTCCTGCACCAGTTGTCCGAGGCCGACAATCAGATCTTCTACTCCACCCACTCGCCGTCGTTTCTCAACGTTGCCAGACTCGACGAACTGGTGCTGATCGAGCTTCGACCCGGTGAGGGGACCCGACTGTTCCAGCCTGAACCGCTCCCGGCCAATCAGGAGTTTGTGGCTGCTTCCGAGTTCGACGCATCTCGGGGAGAGCTGTTCCTCGCTCGGGCGGCCGTACTGGTCGAGGGCCTGACCGAGAAACTGGCCCTTCCGTTCGTGTTTAGGGCGATGGGCCATGATGCCGACCGGGAGCGGATCTCGATCGTGGAATGCGGCGGCAAGTCGAACATTGTGCTCGCCGCCCGGATTGCCAAAGCCGTCGGCGTCCCGTTTGTTGCCCT
>JAENVV010000123.1 GCA_016650365.1 Acidimicrobiia bacterium | reverse complement strand
TGCTTCCACCGCGTAGTGGGTGGGTGCTTGTTCGAGGAGCGGGAGGACGTTGGCTAGGAGTTGGTTGGCTTCGGCGTGGGCTCCCTGGCTGGTCAGCCATCTGGCGAGCCGGTGGCTAGTGTCGATTTGGCCGGGCCGGTAGTGGTGATCGGTGGAGAGGCGGATGCTCTCGCGTAAGAGGGCTTCTCCTTCTTTCGAGTTACCTCGGCGCACCTCGATTTCGCCGAGTTCAGAGAGGCTTTCCGCCAGCCGAGAGTGCATACCCGAATGGCGAAAGAGGTCAGTCGCTCGCCGGGCCATTCCAGCCGCTTCGTCGAGATCGCCGCCAAGTTCAAGGGTCAAGATGGACAGGTTCATCAAGGCTATGCCTTCGCTGGTCGAATCTTCCTTCCTGTGTGCGAGGTCTCTTGCCTCCTCGGTGAGGCGCCTCGCTCCAACAAGGTCGCCGCTCCCTTCGGAGGCGACGGCAACACCGAGGTTGCAGAGCGCCCTAGCCAACCACGAGAATCCACTCGGGTTTTGTTCCTCAAGCTGTCGAAGCATCTGAACTGCCTCCTCCAGGTAGGCTCGGGCCGTGCCGAAATCTTTGGCGAAACTAACAACCCCCGCCGCGACGAGCGCCCTGGCCCGGATGGCGGATGCGACCGAGGCCGAGGTGTCGAACAGACCTTTGATCCAAGCGCCCCCTTTAGGCACGTTGCCCCGAGAAAACCAGTAGATACCGACGGCGGCCAAGAAGCGCATGGCCAGATCGGTTTCGTCCTGGTCGAGGCACCATTCGAGCGTGGCGATCAGGTTCTCGTAATCGCGCTCATAGGCACCAAAGGCGGTGTCCTCATCCGATCGGCCCAATACTTCGAATGATTCGGCCCGTTCAATGTAATAGGTGGCGTGCTTCCTCTGTAGCTGACCCTTTTCCCCGGTTTCGACCAGCTTGCGGTCCGTGAACTGGCGGAGGGTTTCCAGCAGGCGGTAGCGAACCGTGTCGCCCGTCTGATCAGCGACGACGAGTGAACGATCCACCAGGTCGAACAGCAGATCCGCCACCGCAAATGGTTCGATATCGCCGCCCACGCAGATCACCTCGGCCGCCTCCAGGTCGAAGCCGCCCCGGAACACCGACAGCCGCCCAAATAGGTTCTGTCCCGTCTCCGGGAGAAGTTGGTAGGACCAGTCGATGGTCGCTTCGAGGGTCCGGTGGTGAGCCAGATCGTCGCGATGACCGGAGGTGAGCAGCCGAAAACGGTCGTCGAGCCGGGCGGCGATCTGGGCGGGAGACATCACCCCCAGCCGGGCAGCGGCCAGTTCCAACGCCAACGGAATCCCATCCAACAGCCGACAGATCTCCGCCACCGGAGCGATAGTGTCGGCGGTGAGCCGGAAGTCGGGCCGCACGGCAGCTCCCCGCTCGGCGAATAACCGCACCGCTGGAGCACGGATGATCTCGCCTTGACCGGCATCCAACTCCGGGGTCGGCAAGGTCAAGAGCGGATAGGTGACCTCCCCACGGACCCGAATCGGTTCCCGGCTGCTGGCCAACATCCGAACCTCGACCGTGTGGGCGAGCAGGTGACCGGCCACCGCGGCGACCCCGTCGAGGAGGTGTTCACAGTTGTCCAAAACCAACAGGGTGCGTCTGCTTTCCAGGTGTAACCCGACAGTGTCCAACAGCGGCTGGCCGACCACCTCCCGCAGTCCCAACACGGCAGCCACGGCCGGGGCGACCAGCGCCGGATCGTCCAACGGAGCAAGATCCACGAACCACACCCCATCGGGGAACTCGTCGAGGAGTTCGGCGGCCGCCTGGAGTGTCAACCGGGTCTTCCCACCCCCACCCACCCCTGTAACGGTCACCAGCCGGGCACCCCTAACCAGCTTCTCCAGCTCCGCCCGCTCCTGGTCGCGACCCACGAACGAGGTCGGCTGGATCGGCAGATTGTTCAACGTAGCGTCCACCGTCCGCAACGGCGCGAATACAGACGGCAGATCGGTCGAGCACACCTGGAAAATCCTTTCGGGGCGGGAAAGGTCCTTGAGTCGGTGCTCACCCAGATCAACCAAACTGACCCCGTCCGGGAACCCACCCACCACCACCTGCTCGGTCGCCAACGACACCAGCACCTGACCCCCATACGCCGCCGCCATCAACCGGGCCCCCCGATTCAGAGCCGGGCCAAAGAAATCGCCTGCTCGCTCCTCCGCCTCGCCTGTGTGCACCCCCATCCGCACCCTGACCGATAGATCGCCCCAATCGGCGGACCCGAGCATCCGCTGCGCCTCCACAGCCGCCAAGATGGCATCCCCCGCACGAGCGAAAGCAGCCGCGAACGCATCTCCAGCCGTAGAGAACACGTACCCGCCGTGCCGTTCGATCGTCGACCGCATGATCCCGTCATGGAGCGCAAGACAGGACTGCATAGCCGTCGGATACTCCTCCCACAGACGCGTTGACCCCTCAATATCGGTAAACACGAACGTGACCGTGCCAGACGGGCGATCCACTATTGCCTCCTCCCCTGAACCTACCCCGGAACGAGGTCGCCTGGCGGCTTCGGCGCCCACGACCCGACCCATACTCGGCGTTGGATCGGATACTGAAAGAAGGAGTTGGTTGGTTGACTAGTTCTGATAGTTTGGCTCGATGTTGTACAAGGCGTTGGAGACGCATCGGGATGCCGAGGAGGTCGGTTCGATTAGGGATCGGATCGCCGCCCAGCAGAATGTGGCACGGATGGTTGGCGTCGTTTGGGTTTGAACCTTCGGCTCGCGCTCGTATGGGGTTGACCACCGTGCAGACGGTGTCCGAACCGGATCATCCGGGTCGTCGGCCAGTACTTCACCCGAGTCCAAGGCAATGATCCGGCCACCCGCCGTCCAGACCTGTTGCAGCGCCGCCTCCTGAATCGTCAATGATCGAGCGAGACGATCAAGCGAATGGACTACGAGACCCTCAGCGCCGTTGTACCTGATCGCAGCGAGCGCCTCCTACCGGCGCCATCCTGTGGGGCACTGACATCGGAGGCGACGTCACATCCTCTCCCACCCTCGCAAACGGCACCCTCTACATCGGCTCCGGCACCAACGGCCTCTACGCCCTCAACGCCGACACCGGCGCCATCGTGTGGGTGACTGTCACGGGCGGGCCGGTCCACTCCACCCCCATCGTCGCCGATGGCACCGTCTACCTGGGGACCCCCCGCTCCACCCTCATCGGCACCGAACCCACCAACATCTACGCCTACGACGCCAACACCGGCGCCATCCTGTGGGGCACTGACATCGGAGGCGACGTCACATCCTCACCCACCCTCGCAAACGGCACCCTCTACATCGGCTCAGGCACCAACGGCCTCTACGCCTTTGCCATCGACTCTGATGATGACGGTGTCCTCGACGGCGTCGACGACTGCCCGGGGACCGTGCCCGACAGCATCAACCAGGGTGATCTCAAGAACCGCCGCTACGGCGTGGTATGGGGGCCAGGCGTTCGCGTCCGGCGGTGCCGGTGCCCCCACATTCACCATCGCCGACACCCGGGGCTGCTCAGCGGAGCAGATCATCGCTGAGTTGGGGCTGGGAAAGGGCCACCTCAGGTTCGGGTTGAGTCTCAGCGGCCTCCAAAGCTGGGTCGACCAGACCTAGAACATGAGTGCACCGACCGAGGTGAGACCCTCCGCGAATTTCTCGTCCCGGGCGGATCAGATCGTCCCGGTTCTTCCTATAGATCGTTTCGTCGTCCACACTTCAACCACTCTCGAGGTAGCCGAATGGTTGCATTCGACCTGTCAGTTACCGCAGAAAACCAGATCCCGAGCGAAGAAGTAATCGCAGCAGCCAACGACACGCCATATGGCCTGGCCGCCTACTTCTTCGCTCGTGATGTAGGGCGTATCTGGAGGGTGGGCGAAGGCCTCGATTACGGTATGGTCGGCATCAACTCCGGCCTACTTATGACCGAGGTCGCCCCCTTCGGCGGTGTCAAAGAGTCCGGTATCGGCCGCGAGGGTGGTCACGAAGGCCTCGAAGAGTTCCTGGAGACCAAGTACCTCGCCATGGGTGGGATCTAGCCTGGCTCCTATTTCCAGGTCAGTCCGCCGAGCAGTTCATCGACTACTGATTGGAAATCAGTCCAAAGATCGGGCGCGGCGATGGCCAGAATTGTGATGGCCTCACCGTTGACATCAACCATATAGACACGCCCTATATCTCCAACCTCGAACTGAAATGTCTCCAGCTCACCAGGGACTGGATGTGAGTCCTGGACGTTGAACTCGAGATAGGTCGCCGGCAATCCGCCGATCGTCGTGTTCTGCGGCACTTCTGACAGAGTGATCGCTTGTCCGGCCTCCGCGGCCCGCCAGTCGTCGAGCGTCGCCGGCCCCCTTATGGTCAGGAGCAGATACATATTAGAACCGGACCGGCCCTCAAGGTAGAAGATGTCGTTCGTGAAATTTGTGCTCTGTTTCAGACCATGGTTGGCGGGTTTGACGATCGAGAACGGCACGGGAAATGCACCCGAAGAAAAGGCTGCTGGCGCGGCTACGGTGGTCGTCGTCGTGGAAGGTGCTGTCGTGTCGACATGAACCGTAGTGGTCGTCTTGGTCGAGGCCGTGGCAGTCGTTGAAACGGGGACCGTGGTGGCGGCCTCTTCCGTGCTTCCGCAGGCGCCTGCCAGGAGTCCGAAGATCGTCAACAAACCAACAAATCTTTGCATGGTTCCTCCCGTGCGATTCCCTAGGAAGATCATAACCTCCGATGGCTCCTCGCCTCAGAATCAAGCAGGTAACCGTTGGAGACCTAGCCGTTGGGGGTAAGGATCGTCGGGAGTACCGCATCGGCGAGGAACGGTACGAGCGGGTCGAAAGTGTCGCTGTTCTTCAGGCTCCCTTGCACGGTCAGATCCCCAATACGCACGATCAACATGCCGATCAAGCCACCTCCTAGTTCTGCCGGATATTCGCACACGTATCCGGCGGCTTCCTCGCCAACCCCGTCGACGACACCACCTTCGCACCCAGTGGTCAACGAAGCCGCCTCGTCGGTGAAGTCGCCCCGGGCAGGCGAAACGATGACCACGAGGTCGCCTTGTGGTCCGGACCAAAAGCATCGGTGGACGGTCCCGGCATCTTCATATTCGTCCTCGGTCAATGCTCCAAGGGGGGTCCCGGCCGCTGTCTCGGCCGCCTCGTGGCTGACCCCTTCACAGGTACCGACGAAGTCGCCTCCTTCTAGCTCGGCGATCGCGGTCGTGGTGGTCGCAACCGTCGTGGTCGTTTCGAGGGTGCCAGTCGTGGTGGTGGTTGTTTCAGAAGTGGAAGCTACCGTGGCCGATGGCTGGGTGATCGCCGGTTCGGGATTGGCCCCGCTGCTGCATGCGGTAGCCATCAACGCAAACACAATCGTCAATACC
This sequence comes from Acidimicrobiia bacterium, assembly GCA_016650365.1. Taxonomy (NCBI): domain Bacteria; kingdom Bacillati; phylum Actinomycetota; class Acidimicrobiia; species Acidimicrobiia bacterium. The sequence goes on along the minus strand of JAENVV010000123.1, from coordinate 294 downwards.
ATGGGCAAACGGCGTCGCGTCACGTCTAATTCTCCGGGTTATGCCGCACCGAGAATGTTCGGTGTTGGCTAAACGCGACTGTACACCCGGAGCGGCGCGCATGACGCCTTGCCCGAACTGCGGCTCCGCCAGCCGCAAATTCAAGGTTGAACTCGCGAGCAAGGTGCGGATCACAGAAACGGTTCACCATACGATGGACGCATTCACTACGAGAGGCCCTAATGACCAGACGCAAATCAAGATCGACGAACTTCAGTGTCCTGCTAGCGGTGGCGCTCGCCGCAAGCATGATTG
>JAENVV010000122.1 GCA_016650365.1 Acidimicrobiia bacterium | reverse complement strand
TGGTGGGCAGACCATGAAGTGATCCCCGACAGTCCCGCCCCTTGTGCGGCGCGAATAGATAATGAGCCCGCGTTTGTACGCCTCCTCGACCAGCGCCGTATGTGCGGCCAACCCGGCAGGAAGTGGTTCCATCGACTGGCGGTCAGCCACGAGTTCGAACGCCAACAACAAACCCTTACCGCGAACATCACCGATGAACGGGTAGCGATCCATCAGCGACACGAGCCGGGCCGAGAGCTTGGCGCCTTTGTCGGCAGCGTTCTCGATAAGGCCGTTTTGCGTCAGTTCGTTGAGCACGGCCAGGCCAGCAGAACAGGCGAGCGGATTGCCGGCGTAGGTGTAACCGTGAGCGAATCCGCCACCTTCCATGACAGCATCAACGATCCGGCGGTCGGCCGCCATGGCGCCCAATGGGGCGTATCCGGCGCCGAAGCCCTTCGCTAGAGCGATGATGTCTGGTCGAAGGTTCCAGTGTTCGCCGGCCAGAAAGCGCCCGGTCCGGCCCGCCCCGGTCATGACTTCGTCGGTGATGAGTAAAACGCCGAACTCCTGGCAGATCTCCTGCACTCGCCGGTACCAGGCGTCGGGGGCGACCAGGGCACCGGTCGATGCTCCACCAACCGGTTCCATGATGAAGGCCAGAACCGTCTCAGGGCCTTGGCGCAGGATTTCGTCCCGCAACAATTCTGCGTAGCGCAAGCCCCGCTCTTCGTGGGTGAGTGAATCGTGATCGAGGTAGCACGTGGCGGCCGGCACCTTCGGCATAACCCTGATCATGTCACGAAACGGTTCGACGAACTGGTGCATCCCGGTGATGGCCACAGCCCCCAGGGTGGAGCCGTGATAGGACGGAAAGAGCGAAATCACTTTCCAGCGAGTGGCCTGGCCGGTGACCACGGCGAACTGGCGGGCCAGCTTCAAGCAGCTCTCGACAGCCTCCGATCCTCCTGATGTAAAGAAGATTCGATCAAGACCCTGTGGCATGAACGATGCTGTCAGTGAAGCGAGTGACTCGGCTGCCTCGTTTTCGAAATGGGTTCGATAGGCGAACGTCGCAGCGTCCATCTGTTGTTTCATGGCGGCGAGAACCCGGGGGTTCGAATGTCCGATGTTGGAGACCATCGGTCCGCTGGATGCGTCGATGTAGCGTTTGCCGTTCACGTCCCAGAGGTAGATTCCGTCCGAGTGATCTACCAGAGGGCGACGGCTTCCGGCCTGGTAGAACAGATGACTCTCGCTCGATCTCTCTGGTGCAGGCATGGTCGACGTGCGCGATCCTTCTCAGTCGGTAATCCCAGGCGCAAACTATACGCCTTCGGAAACTTGCGGCGAGATAGCGCACCTGCCAGATCGTCAGGGCCGTAGGATCGGAAATGACGGTCGACGCGGAGGTCAACGCTCTTGGGTGCACGAAACGGGTTGGCGATATATGGGTCGGGTCGATGAGGACCCCGGTCGTCTATTCGCCAGACCACGCGGCCCATTCGGCAGACACCGGGACCTGGGTGGGCGTGACGATCCCAAGTGAGGAAGTGACCGCCAGGATTGAAATCATTCTGTCGACGCTCCGGTCGTCCGGGCGAGAAATTGTGGACGCTGTGACGCATGATGACGAGGTTCTCAAGACGGTGCACGATGCCGACCTGATTGAGTACCTCCGTGGGGCATACGCGGCGTGGGTGGCTTGGGGATATCCAGATGATCCGGGCCAGTCGCAGGTCACTGCCTACGCGTTCCCGACGCAGCGGTTTCTTTCGCCGCATCCTCTGCGACTGCCGGTGTCACCTGGTGCCCTGGCTGGTGTTTATGCGATGGACACCATGACCCAGATCGGGGAGGGCACCTTCGACGGGGCCCGGGCGGCTGTCGACGTCGCCCAAACCGCCGCCGACCTGATTGTGGCGGGCGCCCCTTCTGCCTATGCCGCTTGCCGCCCACCAGGACACCACGCCGGCCGAGGGTTCTTCGGGGGATCCTGCTATCTCAACAATGCGGCGGTCGCTGCACAAACATTGAGGGAAGGGGGCTTTGATCGGGTGGCCGTGATCGACATCGATGCCCACCACGGCAACGGAACCCAACAGATTTTCTACGAACGCTCGGACGTGGTCTACGGCTCCGTGCACGTTGATCCAGCCGCCGGGTGGTTTCCACATTTTGTCGGCCATGCAGACGAGACCGGTTCCGGTGATGGCATGGGGGCGAATCTCAACGTTCCTATCGAGCCAGGTGAGGGTGATGTGCGCTGGTTGGCCGGAATCGATACGATCGTGGATTTTGCGCGCACTGCCGGGGTCGCCGCGGTGGTGGTTTCGCTCGGTGTAGACGCCGCCATCTCGGATCCCGAGAGTCCACTTCAGATTACCGAAGCCGGCTTCACCCTGGCTGGTGAACGGGTAGCTTCTCTCAGACTGCCAACTGTCCTTGTCCAGGAGGGTGGTTACGACCTGACGACCCTGGGAGTTCTGGTCCAGGCGACCCTGGATGGGTTCGATCACGAGAGAGGAGCCGATAGCTGATGGGCGAAGGAATCGGTCATTGGTTAGGAAAAGCTGAACATTATGGGGTTCCCAGTCTCACCCGGCCCGACGCTCCGAAAGCTGCACACTGGAGCCTCGAAGGGATCGGGGCGGTCAATCGTCCTCATGACCCGGTGGTGTCACCAGACGGCAACGCGGTGTCGGTGGTGTTTGACCGCGACACCTCCGACATCTGGATTGTCCTGCTATCGGGTGATTCTCCATATCAGTTGACGGCTGGTCGTGAACTGGCCGCCTTTTGGGAAGACGATCCGGCGACCTGGTCGCCAGATGGCCGGACCATTGCCTACACGGCCGATGGGTTCGTGTGGGTGGTCGCCGCAGCGGGTGGACTCCCAAAGAAGGTCATGGAGGGTTCATCGCCGGATTGGATAAGCGACACCGAACTGGTCGTGCTCGCCGAGCGCGACGATGAGAGTCGCTTGGTCCGGGTGAGCACCGATGACCCCTGGCCGGTCGCCTTGACCGGGCCGGGTTATAACGTGTCGGGTGCGGCGGTGTCGGTGAAGCACGGCGTGGTCGTCTATGTGAATTATCCGAACGACGACCTACAGAACAGCGAAATCTGGGTTCACGATCTGCGAACCGGGGAGTCGCAGCGTCTCACCGACGAGCCAGGGATGCATGACGGCAGTCCCCGTCTGTCCCCTGACGGCTTGGTGGTGGCGTTCACCTCGGAGCGAAGCGGTTGGTATGAGATCTATCTCGTCAATCGGGACGGTTCAAGCCTCGGTCGTCTCACTTCGGACGAGGCGGATTTCTCAGGACTGGACTGGAGTTCGGACGGGGCCACGCTGGCGGGGATTCGTACCAGAGACGGCGTCAGCGATCTGGTGACCGTTTCCACCGATTCGGGCCAGGTGACGGTTCTCAGCAAGGGTGGCGAGTGGTCCTGGTCGCAGTGGGCCAACGACGGTGTTGTGGCCGTCCACGAGAGTCACACGACCCCGCCCCGCCTGGTACACGTCGCGGGGGATGGCGAGATCCGCACCCTCCTCGAGTCCGTTCCCGCCTCGATCCGGGTGGCGCCGTATGCTGGTTTCGAAGAGGTCCGCTACCAATCCCTCGACGGGACCGAGATTCACGGGTTCCTTTTTCGTCCTACCTCAGTCGATTCCGAAACAGCTCCCGTCATCGTCTATCCGCACGGCGGACCGACCTCGGCATATATGGACGCCTGGGATGGACATGCCCAGTATTTCATCGATAAGGGATATGGCTGGTTTGCGATCAATTTTCGCGGGAGTACCAGCTACGGACGTGACTTCGAGCGGGCGAACCACGGGGTATGGGGAGTGGCGGACACGGAAGATTGTCTGGCAGCCGCTGACTACCTGCGTGGTCTCGATTGGGTGGATGGATCACGGTTGGGGATCTTCGGGGCGAGTTATGGCTCCTACCTGGCATTGGCGTCGCTGGCCGGCGACCCCGAATACCGGTTCGCATGTGGTGTCGCCAAGTATGGCGATTCCGACATCGCAACTTCTTGGGCACAGGGCGACCGCGGCGGCCGTGAAGACCTTGAACGAATGATGGGGCGCCCTGCCGACAATCGGGCTGCCTACCGGGAAGGTTCTCCTCTTTCACGAGTCGAGAACATCCAGCGTCCGATCCTGGTAGCCCACGGGGAGAAGGACATTCGGGTGCATCCCGATCAATCGGCTCAGTTGGTCGAGGAGTTACGGCGCCTCGGCAAAACGTTTGAGTACGTCACCTACCCGACTGAAGGTCATGGTCTGCTGCGGGCCGATCCACAGATTCACTTCTACCAACGACTCGAGCGTTTTCTCGATTGGCATTTGATGTGACCCGAGCACAGGCATGAATCGGAGAGCGCGCGACCTCGGGGTGGTTATCGGCGACCTGCCGACCGGGCCCCTCAACGCGATCACCGATGTGCCGGGGATCTGGGTGGGACACCAGACGGTAATCCACGATGATCCCTCCGTCGTTCGATCAGGTGTCACGATGATCGTTCCAAGGGAAGGCCAGATCTGGTCAGACTTCGCCTATTGCGGCGTCGCAGTGCTCAACGGCAACGGCGAGATGACCGGAATCCCGTGGATGGACGAATCGGGCATGCTCGGTACCCCGATCGGTCTGACAAACACTCATCAGGTGGGCATGGTGCGCGATGCTCTGGTCCGTCACCTCACCGAGAACGATCTTGAGAGAAGCTTTTTCCTGCCCGTTGTCGCCGAGACCGATGACAGTCATCTCAACGATGCGGATACGTTCCCGCTCACCGTCGCCGACGCCCTCGGAGCGTTGGACACTGCCGGACCCGGACCCGTCGCTGAGGGCAACGTTGGTGGGGGCACCGGAATGATTTGCCACGAATTCAAGGGCGGGATCGGAACCTCCTCGCGGATTGTCGAGGTCGCCGGTGAGCCGTACACCGTCGGGGTCCTCGTTCAGGCCAATTACGGCGTACGAGGTGACCTACGGATCGATGGTTTCCCGGTTGGTCGCCACCTCGGCTTCGATGTGGTTCCTTCGGCATGGGACGGCGAGGACCAGCGCGAAAGCGATGGGTCAATCATCGCGATTGTCGCCACCGACGCTCCACTAGTGGCCGATCAGTGCCGTCGTCTCGCCCGGCGGGCGACGGTTGGTCTGGCCAGGGCCGGGGGCTACGGGCACGACTCATCGGGCGATATCTTCATGGCCTTTGCAACTGGCAATCATCTGCCGGTCGGCGAGAGGATTCACGCCATCCGGACCTTGCACCATGATCAGATGACCCCTTTGATGAGAGCCACGGCCGATGCCGTCGAGGAATCCATTATGAATGCCCTCTGTGGGGCGGAGACCATGACCGGCTTCCAGGGAAGGACGGCGCATGAATTACCGCTCGATCTGGTCGAGGAGCTTCTGGCCGATTGGCCAAGATAGACCCCTTTTCCGGCTGCACCGGTCAAGATCCTGTAATAGCTTCTCCTGGTCACAACTCGACGGAGGTTCCGGTTATGAGACGTATGGCTGTCATTCTTATGTTGGCGACTTTCGGGGCCGCCATCGCCCCGGCCGCATTTGCTCAGGAGGACGCCGAAGTGGTGCTCCGGATCGGGTTGACGCAAGACTGGGAGACCCTCAATCCGACGGCTGGATTCGCGGTCAGCGAATACGAAATCTGGAACGTCCATTACGCCACGCTCACGGACAAGGCGGCAGCCGACTTTGCACCCATCCCCGGCTTGGCGGAGTCGTGGGAGGTATCCAACGGCGGCCTGACCTACACCTACAAGTTGCGCGAGGGTCTCAAATGGTCAGACGGCGAACCGCTCACGGCTGAGGACGTTGCCTGGAACGTGAACACCGGTAGGGATCAAGAGTGGGACAACATGCTGTCCACGGTCATCAACCTGGATGCGAAGGTGATTGACGATCGCACCGTCGAGATCACCTCGTCGGTGCCTGATCCGAAACTGCCGAATATGGACGTGTATCTCGTGCCAAAGCACATCTGGGAGCCGATCGCCACCGACTACGACGCCACCGTCGAGTATGAAGCGCTTGACGGCGTTGGCAGTGGTCCATTCGTCATTTCGGAATTCACCAAGGGGCAATCCGTGGTGATGGTGGCCAATCCGAACTACTGGGGCTGGAATGGCGAAAATCCTCCCATCGACAAGGTGATCTTTCAGACATTCGCCAACCCTGACGCCATGGTGGCCGCCCTCCAACAAGGAGAACTTGACGCCATACACGGATTCCCGGCCGGGTCGGCCGCGACGCTTGAGGACGACCCCAACATCGAGGTGGTCGCCGGAAGGCAAGGTGGCTTCGATGAGATCGCCATCAACGGTGGTGCCGTCACCGGGCAACCGCATCCCGCCTTGCTCGATCTCGAAGTGAGAAGGGCCATTAGCTTCGCAATCGACAAAGCAGCCGTGATTGAAGACCTCTGGTTCGGTCTGGCCGGACCTCTCGAGACCATGAGTCCCGGCGCCGATGAGGCAAAATGGATTCCTGACATTCCGGTTGACAAGGCCTTCACCTATGACCCGGCCAGGGCCAATCAAATTCTTGATGACGCCGGATATCTCGATACCGACGGTGACGGTATTAGGGAAATGCCTGACGGAACCAATCCGATCGTGCTGCGCCACGCCGTCAACACCGACGGCGATCTGGCCGGCCCGATCGGGGAGTTGTTCACCGGTTGGATGGAGGCGATCGGCATCGGAGTCGAACTGGCGTCCTACGACCAGGACGCGTTATTCGGGGTCATTGTGGAAGGCGACTATGACACGTTCTTCTGGGGATGGGTTCCGTTCGTGGACCCCGACCCGATGCTGTCGTACTTCACCGAGGCCGAGCTCGAGTCTTATAACGACGCCAACTGGACCGACCCTCGCTTTGAAGAGTTATACCTGGAGCAGAAGGTCGAACTGGACCCGCAACGGCGGATTGACATCGTCCATGAAATGCTGACGATTCTCCATGACGCCGCCGTCTACATTCCGATGTACCTCGGCCCGGACCTTCAGGCATACCGGACGGACACGTTCGAGGGCTGGGTCAGGCAGCCAGCTGACATCGGCCCGGTGATGTTCTCCAACTCGTCGCCGAGCTATTCGTTGCTTCGGCCGGTGGGTTCAGGTAGCGCCGCGTCGAGCGACGGTACCAATTGGCTGCTCATTGGTGGTGTCGTGGTTGCTGTCGCGCTTGCCGGAGCCGTGGTCGTCACGAGAAGGAAATCAAGCGCCGACGATCGAGAATAGGTGCTGGCCACCGAACAACCCGAGAGTCGGGGGCGAACCCGCTTCATCTTAAAGAAGATGTTGGGTTCGCTCCTCACCCTCGTGTTCGTTCTGGTGTTCAATTTCGTACTCTTTCGGATTGTTCAGGCCGACCCGATCGGGTCCCTCTTCAGGGGCAGGAACGTTCCTGCCGCCAAAATCGCCGACCTCCGTACCGCTTTCGGTCTTGACGAGTCGCTCTGGGTGCAGTTCTGGGCCTATGTTCGCCAGACCTTCCAGCTCAATTTCGGGATCTCGTATCAGAGTCGACAGCCGGTGTGGAACGAGATCGTGTCGGCGATTCCTGCCACGGTGGCGCTGGTGGGGATCTCTGCGGTGCTATCGGCGGTGATCGGAACGGTTGGTGGGGTCATCGCTGCCTGGCGTCGTAACACGTGGAAAGATCACGCCATCACCTCGGGCACCATGGTGTTCTATTCGATGCCCGACTTCTGGCTAGGCATGATCCTGCTGGTTGGATTCGCCGTGGTGCTTGGCTGGTTCCCGGTCGGAGGTATGACCAATGCCGGGACGAGCGCCACGGGGGTGGCCTTGCTTTTGGATCGCCTCCACCACATCTTCCTCCCCGCGCTCACACTTACGCTTGCCTATCTCGGCGAATATGCGCTGGTGACGCGGAGTTCGCTCTTTGACGTGATGGGGGAGGATTACCTCACGGTGGCCAGAGCGAAAGGTCTCCGCGACGTTGTGGTTCGGAATCGACACGCAGTTCCAAACGCACTTTTACCGGTGGTCACGTTGATCGCCATCAACTTCGGCTTTGTGTTGTCCGGGGCGATCGCCGTCGAAGCCGTTTTTTCCTGGCCCGGTTTGGGCAAGGCCACGGCCGACGCCATCCGGGGCCCCGACCTTCCGATGCTTCAGGGGTTGTTTCTTCTGTTTAGCGCGGCCGTCATCTTCTTCAATCTTCTCGCCGACATCGCGTATGCCTGGCTTGATCCCCGGGTGGAGGGCGCATGACCAGTCTGGCCATGCAGAGAAGAAGGGCGACCGCCCGGCGAGTCTTGACGCAGTTCCGTAACTCGAAGCCGGGGGTGATCGGTTTTGCCGTGCTCCTCGTGTTCGTGATTGTGGCGTTGACGGCGCCGCTCCTGGCTGACGTTCGAGAACTGAACCCGGTGTTTGCACGCGCCCAGGGAAACCCGCAGTGGGCAGCGCCAGGGACTTACGGAGTCCTCGGCACCGACCATCTCCGTCGGTCCGTGTGGGTTCAGTTCGTCTGGGGTTCGCGAGTCAGCCTCTTTGTTGGTTTGGCTGCCACGGTCTTGACGATCTCGATCGGGTCGGTGGTGGGAATCATTTCTGGCTTTGTTGGCGGTCGGATCGATTCGATCCTCATGCGAATCACCGAATGGTTTCTCGTCATCCCATTTCTGCCACTGGCCATCGTTCTGGCCTCCATCCTCGGCCGGAACGTGTGGAACATCATCCTGGTCATCGGAGTCACGTCCTGGCCGTCTACCGCTCGATTGCTCAGGGCGCAGGTGCTCACCGTGAAGCAGCGGCTATTCGTTGATCGGTCGCGGTCGCTCGGGGCCGGTAACGCGCATCTGGTCGCCCGTCACATCCTCCCCAATGTGAGTGGACTGATCCTGGCCAACGCCACGCTGGCAGTGCCGATTTCCATCCTGACCGAAACGACCCTCTCGTTTCTCGGCCTCGGAGATCCCTCGTCGGCCTCTTGGGGCAAGACGCTTGAAGAGGCGTTCGTCAACGGAGCGATGGTCAGGAACGCCTGGTGGTACTTCCTTCCGGCCGGCGTCGGCATTCTGGCGGTCGTGTTGGCGTTCACCCTGATCGGAAGAACCCTTGAGGAGATCGCCGATCCACGGTTAGGGCAGGCGCGATGAGTCGGCCGGTGCTTTCCGTCAAGGATCTGACGATTACGTACAACTCGTCGGCGGGTCCGGTGCCGGCTGTCCGGGGTGTTTCGTTTGATCTTGCTGTCGGTGAATCTCTTGGTCTGGCCGGTGAGTCGGGATGTGGCAAATCCACACTGGCCAACTCTCTGCTCCGGTTACTGCCGGAGGGGACTGTCACATCGGGGGAGGTGATCATCGACGGCCAGGATCTGTTCGCTTTGTCCCCGGGAGGTCTGCGCGCCGTAAGGTGGACGACCGGCGCGATCGTTTTCCAGGGTGCGCTTCATGCGTTGAATCCGGTGCAGACGGCCGGCGGGCAGGTTCGTGAGCCGATGCACGTCCACGAGACGGTCGCTTCCGACGACGAGGCGCGGGCCCGAAGCCGTCAACTCTTCGAACGGGTAGGGCTTTCGGCGAATCTTCTGGAGGCCTATCCGCATCAGCTCTCCGGAGGTCAGCGGCAGAGAGTTCTCATAGCGATGGCTCTCGCTTGCGACCCGCAGCTACTGATCGCCGACGAACCAACGACCGCTTTGGACCTTATGGTCCAGGCGCAGGTTTTGGCGCTCATTGCCGAGTTGCGAAAGGAGAGTTCGCTGAGTCTCATCTTTATCACCCACGACCTTTCGGTGCTCACCTATGTCGCCGATCGTCTGGCGATCATGTACGCCGGTCGGATTGTTGAGCAGGGGCCGAGTCTGGACGTCTTTCAGAACGCCACCCATCCGTACACGAAGGCGTTGGCGGCAGCCTTTCCCACCATTGGAGATCCTGCTTCCCGGAGGGCGCCGTCGGGTTTGGCGGGCGATCCTCCCACCCCGGGCGCTCTCCCGTCGGGTTGTCCGTTCCATCCCCGTTGCCCGCTCGCCGAAGACCGCTGTCGCACCATCGAACCAGATCTGCGTTCATCCGGTCCGGGCCGAGAAGCCGCCTGCGTGTTGATATGAGCGCCATCGTTTCTCTCAAGGATGTCTCTGTCCACTTCGGCTCATCTCGCGCGGTCGACGGAGTTTCGGTTGACGTCAAACCCGGCGAAGTCCTTGCGCTGGTTGGCGAGTCAGGCTCCGGCAAGACCACCTTGATTCGAGCCATTCAGGGGTTGCAGCCGGTAACTTCCGGCAAAATAACCCATACCCCCGCGTCGGGTGAACGGGCGGCAGGATCGAATCGATCGCGAGGCAACCCCGGCGTACAGATGATCTTCCAGGATCCGACCGGTGCCCTCAATCCCCGTCAGACCATCTACGAGATCGTCGCAGAAGGCTTACGAATCAGGAAGGAATCCAAGGACGAAGCAGCCAAGGTCGCCCGCGCCCTTTCTCGAGCAGGCCTACGACCCCCGGAACGGTTTTTCCCGATGTATCCCCACCAGATATCGGGGGGACAACGACAGCGGGTTGTGATCGCTGGTGCCATGGTGATGGAACCCGACCTCCTGCTGGCAGACGAACCGGTGGCCAGTCTCGATGCGTCGATCCGGGGCGAGATCCTGGCCCTCATGCTGGATCTCGTCGGTGAGACCGGTCTGTCAATCCTGGTCGTGACCCATGATCTGGGTCTCGCCTGGAATATCGCCGATCGGGTAGCGGTCATGTACCTGGGACGGATCGTGGAACTAGGACCAACCGAGCAGATCCTCGGCTCGCCGAAGCACCCCTATACCCGGGCGCTGCTGTCGGTGGTTCCAGAGACAACCCGGATGGAACAGCAGATTCTCACCGGAGAGATCCCGGATTCGCGTCGAATCCCGGTTGGGTGCCGCTTTCATCCTCGTTGTCCCGTGCTCCAGTCGGGGACCCTCCCCGATGAAGTTGCCAGCCGCTGCATCACTGAGGATCCGGATCAACTGGACTCATCGGCTACCTGGTCGGCCGCTTGTTGGGCCGTTGCCGCGGCGGGCGAACCCGACGACGGGTCAGTCGAGGCTTGATTCTGATCTGTCAGATCAGGTAGTTACGGACCGGGTTCGGGTCTCGCAGAATCGCCCGATCAGACGTGAATGGGCTGATGTCGTGGCTCGTGGTTCCGTCCATCGCCAGATCGACCAATATGCTCCCGATCAGGGACGCGAACTTGTAAGCATGGCCGGCGCCGATGGCCGTGAAGACCCTCTCGGTTCCCGGTACCCGATCGATGACGAAGTCACGATCCGGCGTGAGTGTGTACAGGCAGGTCTTGGCGAGGTGGACGCCACCGTTCAGATCCGGCAAATGGGCCGCCGTGAACTCCTCGATGGTTTCGGTCACATCTGTTCTGGGCACATGGCTCCGGCTGTCTGCGTCGGTGACTATTTCGCAGCGGTCCCAGGCGACCTTGGCCGCCGGTTCTCCAAAGATCGGAAAGCCGTAGAGGGCAGGCATGGTCATCCATATCCAAACCGGGAACCGGTCTGGTGCAAAAGCCTCGGGCGTCTGCGGCCTCAGGTAGACCACCTGTTCGAGCGTGACTTCGAGCGGGAACGTGACCCCGAGATGGCCCAGAACCTGGTTGCTCCAGGCTCCGGCGGCGATGATCAGGCTCTCCGCCGAGTACCTGCTTTCGGTCGTCGTCACGATTACTTCGCCGCCATGTTCGCTGATGGAAAGAATTTCCTGGTTCTCCAGGAGTCTGGCTCCATTCTTTGTGGCGAGGTTCCGATGTACGGTGTTGGCTTTGGACGCCATGACGATGCCGGTTTGGGCTTGATACAGGGCGGTCGCATCGTCGGGCAGGCGCCATTGCGGCCATTCCGTCATCACCTCCGACGCTGTCAGGTCATCGAACGGGACGTCGCACGCTGCCAGGGAGGCTCGAAATCCGTCAAGGCCGATAGCGGCCTGTTGGGGGGCGAGGTCGAGTCCTCCCGTCCGAAGGATGAGCTGTTCTTGGGAGTCCTGTTCGACGGCGGACCACGAACGGTATGCGGACTGTGCGAGTCTGACATACCCGGGGGTGTGATAGGAAAGGCGGATGATCCGACTGTGGTCCTCGGATCCCCCGTTTGGGTGACCAAGAGAAAACTGCTCGATCCCGAGCACCTCTTCTCCCAACCGTCGCGAAGCCCAATAGGTGGCGGCGCTGCCGATCCCTCCGAGACCGAGAACGATGACCTGGTAATCCGTCACATCAAGCTGTCGAGGTATCGCCGGATGTCCATGGAGTAATCTTCCATGGGGGCATAAAATCCCGTCGTGAAGAATCGGGAATGCATGCCCCTCTGCACGCTTTCGCACACCGTCCAATCTTGCCGATTGACCATGTCCCAGAACTCGACTGCGTCGGATGGGTCAAATGTCTGCTTGGCGATTTCGTCGCGATGGAACAGGAAGTCGCACACGACCGAAGTCGACTCTGCCGAGTGGGGCCATAACGTGAATGCCGCGACATGATCTGCGGACAGACTCAGCATCAAGTTCGGGTA
>JAENVV010000121.1 GCA_016650365.1 Acidimicrobiia bacterium | reverse complement strand
TGAGCGGTTCCACCCGGCAACGCCAGATACGATCGTGCGGTTTCTCCACCGATTCGTCGGAGTCGTGGAAGAGTACTTCGTGGAGCTTTTCCCCGTGACGAAGTCCGATCTCTTCGATCTGGAGTGGCATCCCGGGTCGCAGGGCTGCCGACAGCCTGCGGGCCAGATCGACGATACGAACGGGCTCGCCCATATCCAACACGAACAAATCGTTTTCGGTGCCCATCGAACCAGCCTGGATCACCAACTCGACAGCCTCGGCAACGGTCATGAAGTAGCGGGTGGCGTCAGGGTGGGTGATGGTGAGCGGCTTGTTCTGGCGAAGTTGTTCCCGAAACGTTGGGATGACCGAACCGTCCGATCCCAACACGTTGCCGAACCGCACTGACAGATATTTCCCGTCGGCGAACGTCGAATAGTACGAAGTGAGCAGCTCAGCGGTCCGTTTGGTGATCCCGAGCGCACTAATGGGATCGGCAGCCTTATCGGTGCTGATGTTGACAAACGTGCCAACCTGCGCCTTGTGGGCAGCCTGCAAAACGTTCAAGGTTCCGAAGACATTGGTCTTGGTGGCCTCTTCGGGGAACTCCTCGAGGAACGGGACGTGCTTGTGGGCGGCGGTATGAAAGACGACGTCGGGTCGATACTCCTCGAACAGCGCCAGCATACGCCCGGCATCGCGGACATCGCCGAGAGTGAGATGGAGCGGGGTCTCGGAACTGTCACCGGCCGCCGACAGGCCGAGGCGGTGCAGGTTGTTCTCGGCGTGGTCGAGAGCCAGGATGGCCGAAGGGGCAAAGCGCATGAGGGTTTGGCAGAGCTGGGTTCCGATGGATCCGCCCGCCCCGGTAACGAGGATCCTTTTCCCGGTGATGTACCCGCCGATCGCCTTGAGGTCAAGATGGGTCTCTTCCCGGTCGAGGAAGTCGGCCAGTTCGATCTCTCTGATGTTTTTGACCCGGATACCTTCGAGGGCGATCTTAGAAAGCGAGGGCAAGATCTTGACTGCGAGGCCGGCGTCGATACCGGCATCGGCGATTTTCACCAGCTCGCCATGGGGTGCCGCAGGAATGGCGATGAGCAACGAGGAAGCCTGATACTCGGCGGCAGCCGCGGCGATCTGTCCCCTGCCACCAACGACTCGAAGACCCAGCAGACGCAACGAACGCTTCGACACGTCATCGTCCAAAAAGGCCACCGGCGTGAGATCGGAGGCCGGATCGTGAAGCAGGGCCTTGGCTGCTTGATATCCGGCGTCACCCGCCCCAAACACCAACAACCGCTCCGTTCCGATGCGATGTGGCGAACTCCGTTCGACCACGAGTCGAAGGATGTAGCGGACACCGAACGCACCAATGCTCAGGTAGGCCCCTGCCGCAAGGACCGCGGACAGGGGAACCAGATTCGGACCGGGCCTTGACCAGACGACAACGAATACGGTGGCGGTCGTCGCGAACGCTGCCACGACGATCCCGCCTGACTCCTCGAATGAAGCCAGACGATGCCGACAGGAAAATTGCCCGCGAGAAGTTTCTGGGCGCAATCCGGGAAGTCTATGGTCTCGACCAGGTTGAACGTCACACAATACCTTATGCCGATGATCGGATCGAAGGATTCTTGCCAGCTTACCGCTTCACACCTGCCCAATCCAAAGGTACGATCGTTTTCTTCGGCGGGTTCGACAGTTACATCGAAGAGTTGCTGTCGGCTTTTTTTTATCTGCGCGATGCTGGCTACGACATTGTCGCGTTCGAAGGTCCTGGTCAGGGCGGGGCGCTCAATGAAGCAGGCCTACCCATGACACACGAATGGCATAGGCCCGTGAAAGCAGTTCTGGATTACTTCCAACTCAGCCGGGTCACGCTTATCGGTCTTTCATTGGGGGGAGGTCTCGTGCTGCGGGCAGCGGCTTTCGAACCGCGC
>JAENVV010000120.1 GCA_016650365.1 Acidimicrobiia bacterium | reverse complement strand
TGATGTTCCGTCTATCGACCGACGGTCCAGAGAGCTGCAGCAGCGTGCACCGCTCGACTTGGAAGGCGACGATCTTGAACGCCTCATCAGAAGTCTCGAGGAGGAGATGCACGAAGCGGCAACCGACCTTCGGTTCGAGTACGCCGCTCGACTTCGGGATGAAATCAACGAGTTGAAACGAGATCTGCGCCAGGATCAGGAAGCAAAGCGTTGACATGTCCGAGGATCGACTTTTGGACATCGGTGCCCGTGATCTCGTAATTTGCTCGTCCTGTACAATCGGTCGTCGTGTCTGCTAATTCCATTTCTATTCGGGGCGCCCGTGCCCATAACCTGAAAAACTTGTCGCTGGAGCTACCGCGAGATCAGCTCATCGTGTTTACGGGCCTAAGCGGCTCGGGGAAGTCGTCCTTGGCATTCGACACCATTTATGCCGAAGGGCAGCGACGATATGTCGAGAGTTTGTCGGCCTATGCCCGACAGTTTCTTGGACAAATGGACAAACCCGACGTCGACTTCATCGAAGGTCTGTCTCCGGCCATCTCGATCGATCAGAAAACTGCTAGCCGCAACCCGCGCTCCACGGTCGGCACTGTCACCGAAATTCACGATTACCTCCGGCTCCTGTGGGCGCGAATCGGGGTACCGCACTGTCCGAATGACGGGACTCCTGTCAAGCGTCAATCGCCGGAACGAATCGTTGATCAGATCCTGGCGCTGCCCGAGGGCACCAAGTTTCAGATTCTCGCGCCGGTCGTGCAGGGTCGAAAGGGCGAGTACGAAAGCCTGTTGGGAGATCTGGCCAGAGAGGGGTTTGCCAGAGCCATCGTCGACGGCGATGTCGTTGACCTCACCGAGGACATCAAACTCGATCGCTACTTCACTCACACCATCGAGGTCATTGTCGATCGGCTTGTGTCGAAGGACGGCATCAAACGAAGGCTGGCCGCTTCAGTGGAGACCGCCCTTCGGCTCGCTGACGGGGTTCTCATCGTTGCAACCGACGATGACCGTCACCCATACTCGCAAGCCCTTAGTTGTCCGACCTGCGGGATCTCATTCGAAGAGCTACAGCCAAGAAACTTCTCGTTCAACAGCCCGTACGGGGCTTGTACCGCTTGCTCAGGTATCGGCACCCGGTTCCAGGTCGATCCAGAACTTGTGATCCCCAATCCGGAACGCTCCATCGTTGACGGTGCCATCGCCCCTTGGAACGGCCACCGCGGCAAGTACTTCCAACGACTCCTTGAGGGATTGGCGGTGGAGTACAAATTCGATGTCACCGCACCTTTCGGGACCCTGTCCGACAAGGCGAAAGACGTGGTTCTGTCTGGAAGCAGTGACGAACGTATCAAGATTTCGTACGCCAACCGGTTCGGCCGTCAGCGTGAGTACTACACCACGTACGAGGGGGTCCTTCCCTTCGTACGGCGCAAGCATGAAGAAGCCGAATCAGACGGCGCCCGGGAGTTCTATCAGGATTTCATGCGGGAGGTCCCGTGTCTCACGTGCGATGGCACTCGTTACAACCCGGTCTCAAGGGCAGTAACGGTCGGGGGTCGAGGCATCGCCGAAGTCTCGGCTGAAGCCCTCGGAGACGCGTATAAGTTCGTCTGCGAACTCGAACTCGACGAACGCCAGGTGGTGATCGCCGAACGAGTTCTCAAAGAGGTTCGTGAACGACTTTCCTTCCTCATCGATGTCGGCCTCGACTATCTGACCCTGGGCCGCTCGGCTGCCACGCTGGCCGGGGGAGAGGCCCAGAGGATAAGGCTGGCAACGCAGATCGGCTCTGGTCTCGTCGGAGTGCTCTACATCCTCGATGAACCCTCGATCGGACTCCACCAGCGCGACAACCAGCGGCTTATTGAAACCCTTCTTCGCTTGCGGGACCTTGGCAACACCCTCATCGTGGTTGAACATGATGAGGAGACCATCCGCATTGCCGACCACGTCGTTGACATCGGTCCAGGGGCGGGGGAGCACGGTGGCGAGATCGTCGTTCAGGGGACCCTCGAAGACGTCCTGGCATGTGAGACCTCCATCACCGGCGACTATCTGTCCGGTAAACGAACGATCGCCATTCCCGGGATTCGCCGGCCCGGAAACGGGTTGGCTATTGAAGTCTTGGGGGCCGCCGAGAACAATCTGCAGGGCGTCGACGTGGCGTTTCCGCTTGGAGTGTTCACGGCGATTACCGGAGTTTCCGGGAGCGGCAAGTCGTCCTTGGTTCAGACCATTCTGTCGCGTGGGTTGCATCAGGCCGTGTACGGGTCCCGGATTGCCCCCGGCAGGCATAAGCAGATCACCGGCGTTGAACACATCGACAAGGTCATCAATATCGATCAATCACCTATTGGTCGGACCCCTCGATCGAACCCTGCGACGTACACCAAACTATTCGACCAGATCCGAACGCTGTTCTCTGCAACGAACGAAGCCAAGGCCCGTGGCTACAAGCCTGGCCGGTTCTCGTTCAACGTTCCGGGCGGGCGGTGTGAAACGTGCAAGGGCGACGGGACCATCAAGATCGAGATGCACTTCCTCCCGGACGTCTACGTGCCCTGTGAGACTTGCAAGGGTCGTCGATACAACCGCGAGACGCTTGAGATCAACTGGAAGAGCCGATCGATTGCCGATGTGCTTGAGATGCCGGTGGAAGAGGCACTTTCGTTTTTCACCCATCAGCCCAAGATCGCCCGGATTCTCCAGACTCTCTTTGATGTTGGCCTCGGTTACGTTCGCCTCGGCCAACCCGCGCCAACCCTGTCTGGTGGGGAAGCCCAGCGGGTCAAGCTCGCTTCCGAACTCGGCAAGCGATCGACCGGGCGGACCTTCTACATTCTTGACGAACCGACCACCGGGTTGCATTTTGAGGACATCCGCAAACTTCTCGGCGTCCTCCAGAGACTCGTGGATGCCGGCAACACGGTGGTCGTGATCGAACACAATCTTGACGTCATCAAGTCGGTTGACTGGGTGGTGGACCTCGGTCCTAACGGAGGCACCGGCGGTGGGACCATCGTTGCCCAGGGAACGCCTGAGGAGGTTGCCGACGTGGAAGAGTCCTTTACCGGGCAGTACCTCCGGCCATTGCTGTCGTGACCAACGAGTGGGACGATCTGGCGGATTGGTGGCGTGAGGAACTCGAAACTGATCCGACCTACGTCGAAGTGGTAGTCCCGCTGCTCCTGGCAATGCTCGCCACCCGAACCGGTACCGTGCTCGATGTTGGCTGTGGAAACGGGCGGATCATGGGGGAGTTGGCCCTGGCTGGTTTGGAACCCGTCGGTTGCGACATTAACACTTCTCTCCTCGCTGAAGCAGCCAAATTCGGTCCGGTTATGCGGCTTGAGCTACCTGGATTGCCTATCCGACGAGCTTCGATGGACGGCGCCGTGGTGGTGTTGTCGTTCGAGCATTTGGAGAACGAGATATTCTCCGAACTGGCGAGAGTCATTCGGCCTGGTGGATGGCTCGTGGCGGTCGCGAATCACCCGTTTATCACGGCGCCGGACTCTGCTTCGGTCATCGACCCGACCGATGGTGAGGTGTTTTGGAGACCGGGGACGTATTTGGATGCCGGGTCGTCCATTGAGGACGCCAACGGGCAGCCCGTAACCTTTCTACACAGGCCGATCGGCGAGTTCCTCACCACCGCAGCAAAAGCTGGGTTTTCCTTGAATGAGTTGCGAGAAGTGCCATTTGAACCCGGTGGCTTGCCCGATGCGGGACTCCCGCGCCTCATCGGCGTTCGCTGGGCTCGCCAGTAGGCTTCTGACATGCGTCGGCCCCCCACTGCCGAAATCCCGGATGCCCCTGGTGTCTACATGTTTCGTGACAGTCACGGTCAGGTTTTGTATGTGGGCAAGGCCAAGTCTCTGCGCAAGCGGGTCCTCAATTACTTCTCCAAGGATCTCGCCGCCCGCACCCGGATGATGGTGTCCGAAGCAGAAACCCTGGACTTCATCATTGCCGCCAACGAAGTCGAAGCGCTCATGCTCGAGTTCAACCTTGTCCAGAAATACAAGCCGCGGTTCAATATCCGACTCAGAGACGACAAATCGTTTCCGCATCTGACGATCACCCGGCGCGACGAGTGGCCGGCGGCCACGGTACGGCGCGGCAAGAAACGTAAAGGCGATCAGCATTTCGGACCGTACGCCCACGCGTACGCGATCCGAAACACACTTGATCTGTTGTTGAAAGCCTTCCCGATCCGGACGTGTTCGGATTCGAAGTTCCGGGTCCACCAATCCCGGGGTCGCCCTTGCCTCCTCGCTGATATCGAGAAGTGTTCGGCTCCGTGCGTTGGAGCGATCGATGCGGATGACTACCAGGAGTTGGTTGATGGTCTGGCGGGGTTTCTCAACGGCGACTCGGACACAATCCTGCGGCGGGTACGCAGTGCCATGATCAACGCCTCGGATCAGCAGTTGTATGAGCAGGCGGGGCGATATCGCGACCAACTGCGTGACCTGCAACGAGCGATCGAGCGTCAAGAAATCGCCAGCGAACGCCCGGAAGATTTCGATGTGCTGGCGATCGCCGATGAAGACCTTGAGGCGTCGGTGTTTGTCTTGATCGTCAGACGGGGGAAGGTGGTCGGGCGGTTTGGTCAGATAATCGACAAGGTCGAAGACGTGTCTCCAGAAGAACTCACCGGCAACCTGCTCCGGGAGCGATACGGTGAGGAGGACCCCCCGAACCTGATCATCCTCGACGGCCTGCCCGATGACCCCGATCTGTGGACCGCCTGGCTGACGGAGCGTCGCGGCGGCCCCGTTGAACTGCGAGTCCCGAAGCGGGGAGGCAAGCGCAAACTGCTCGAAACGGCTCATATCAACGCCCGCGAGCAACTTGGCCGCCATCGTCTCAAGCGTCAGTCCGACCCCAACGCCAGGGCCAAGGCCATTAACTCGCTCCAGGTGGCGCTGAATTTGCCTGCTGCTCCGCTGCGCATCGAATGTTTTGATATCTCCACGTTGCAGGGCCGCAACACCGTCGCCTCCATGGTGGTTCTCGAAGATGGGCTTCCTCGCCGCTCGGACTATCGGCGATTCAAGATCAAAACGGTCGAACAACAAGACGACTTCGCTTCGATGGAGGAAGTCCTCCGGCGCCGTTTCACGGCCTATCTCATCGAGCGTGAGTTGCCGACCGAAGAACGCGGCAAGTTCGCCTATCCACCGGGATTGTTACTCATCGATGGCGGGCTCGGGCAGTTGGGACGGGCCGTGAAAGTCCTGGCCGAACTCGGCCTGGATATCCCGGTGGCCGGGCTTGCCAAACGAATGGAAGAGGTATATCTGCCGGGTAGCTCAGAGCCGGTGCGAATTCCCCGTGACGAACCCGCCCTCTATCTCCTCCAACGGGTTCGGGACGAAGCGCACCGATTCGCCATCACCTACCACCGCTCGTTGCGAGGCAAGCGGATGGTCGACTCGGTTCTCGACGAGGTGGCAGGAGTCGGTCCTACGAGAAAGAAAGCTCTGCTTCGTACCTTTGGCAGCCTCAAACGGCTTCGGGAGGCTTCGATCGGCCAACTATCGGAGGTCGTGCCGGCCGCCGTCGCCCGTGACGTGTTCGATGCTCTCCATGGATAATCCGGATCTGCAGTGACGCGACCGGTGATCGGTCAACCGGACGATTACGATGAGGGACACCGACGGGAAGGGTTTCTGTGGAGCAACGTCCGCAGGTTGTAGTTGTAACCGGCATGTCAGGGGCCGGTAAATCGACGAGCGCCAAGACCCTTGAGGATCTGGGGTATTCGGTCATCGACAACCTTCCCCCTGCGCTCATTCCGGATCTGATCCGCCATAAACAGGTCCCGGAACGTCAGGACTTTCTCGGGCTTGTCCTGGACCTGCGCGACGGAAATACCATCGATGACATCCGGGTCCCCATCTACAACCTGCGCGGGCAGGGAGCATCGGTCGTGGTGATGTTTCTTGATGCAGACGATCAGGTCCTGGTCCGGCGGTATGAGGAAAACCGGCGGCCCCATCCGATGGGTCGGGACACGATCGCTGAGTGCGTAGAAGCCGAGCGTGAACTGACTGGCGAACTTCGGGCCTGGGCCGATGTCGTCGTCGATACGACCGATTATTCGGTGCATGACCTGCGCCGACGTCTCGAGGCCGAGTTTCAAACGGCCTCCTGGCAACGCGACATGCGGGTCTCGGTCAGGTCGTTTGGTTTCAAGAACGGGAGCCCGCGGGATGCCGATCTTGTCTTTGATGTTCGTTTCCTTCCCAACCCGCATTGGAACGAAGAGTTACGGCCGCTGCGAGGGACCGATCAGCCGGTCCGCGACTTCGTCCTTGGCAATGAGGACGCCGAACGGTTCTTGACCGACGCCACCGCCATGTTGGAGTTTCTTCTCCCTCGCTATGAGGCGGAAGGGAAGTCGTTCTTGTCGATAGGCATCGGTTGTACGGGTGGGAGGCATCGGTCGGTGGCGATTGCCGAAGAGTTGGCTCGACGAATAGAACAGCCCGATATCGCGGTGTCGGTACACCACCGGGACAAAGATAAATGACCTTCGAACCCGAAGCTCAGACCGAGATGCAGTTGCTCGGCCTCACCGCAGGCGGCCCGAAAGTGGTGGCGATCGGTGGCGGCCACGGACTCGCTCAGGCTCTCATCGCCATTCAGGCCTATGCCAGCCAGATCGACGCGGTGGTCACCGTCGCCGACGACGGTGGGTCATCCGGCAGGCTGGCGGGCCCGCTGGGAATCCCGCCACCAGGAGACATCCGTCGGTGTCTGTTGGCTCTGAGCCCCGAACCGTCCATCTGGGGTGAACTACTCGGATACCGCTTCGACAGCGGGGACATCGCCGGTCACTCGCTTGGCAACCTCATGTTGGCCGCCCTATCGGACATCGCTGGTGGGTTTGTTCATGCCCTCAATTTGTGCGGTGAGCTGTTGGGGGCGAACGGTCGGGTACATCCGGTGTCCGAAGAACCCTTGGAGTTGTGGGCCGACACCGATCGTGGGCCGGTGTCCGGGCAGGTGGCTATCGCAACTGCCCCGGGAACCATCCAACGGATCGAAGTCCGACCTGGTTCGGCCCACGTGAACCCGGCAGTCCTGGATGCCGTCGTCGACGCTGACCAGATCGTTCTCGCTCCCGGGTCGCTGTTCACGTCTCTCATCTCGAATCTTGTCGTCCCCGGTGTGGCCGAGGCGATCAACCGCTCGACGGCCCAAATTGTGTTTGTACTCAATCTGGTAACGCAGAACGCCGAAACGCTCGGACTTGACGCGGCAGCCCACGTAGCTGCTCTGCGCGACGTCGGGGGTTTGGAGGTGACCGGGTCGGTTTTGGCTCACACGGGACCGATTAGGGTTCCCTTGGGACTTGCCCAGGTTATGGCTGACGGATCGAGCCTCGAGGGGTGGGACGTAGTTGCGTGTGATCTCTGTGATCAGACGGCCGAATGGCCCCAGCACGATTCCATCAAGCTGGGGTTTGAATTGGCGCAGTTGATAGGAGCTTGATGAAACGCTATTTGACTATCGATGACGTCGATGTCTCCGGCAAAACGACGCTGGTTCGTTCCGATCTGAACGTGCCGTTGACCGATGGCATTGTGGGAGACGACTTCCGCCTGAGGGCGAGCCTGCCAACCATCGAAAGGCTTCGAGCGCAAGGCGCCCGGGTCGTGTTGGCGAGTCACCTTGGTCGTCCAGTGGGAATTGATCCAGCTTTTTCGCTTGCTCCCGTATCTGCTCGTCTCGGTGAACTGGGTGGGTTCGAAATCATCCAGCTGGATGGGCTGTACGGGCCTGACATCGAGCGAGCCATCAACGCCGTACCAGCGGGCTCCGTACTGGCCCTTGAGAACACCAGGTTCGACGATGGCGAGACGTCCAACGATCCAGTCCTTGCAGCCGGGCTGGCCTCGCTCTGCGACCTATTCGTCAATGATGCGTTCGGTACGGCGCATCGAGCTCATGCGTCGACGACCGGTATCGCCGAACACGTCCTCTCGGTGGCTGGACTTTTGCTGGTGAGTGAATTGCAGGCTTTTTCAACGCTGCTTGAGGACCCGCCCCGGCCCTTCACGGTCGTGCTTGGTGGCGCCAAGGTTTCCGACAAACTGGGCGTCATAAAGGCGCTACTTCCCAAGGTGGACATGATGCTTATCGGGGGTGGCATGTGTTTCACGTTGCTGTCCGCCGAAGGGTTCGAGATTGGCAATTCGTTGTTTGAGGAGGGTATGGAAGACGAGGTCGCCCAGGTCCTCAGGGGGCCGTATGGGGATCGGGTCGTCACTCCGAGCGATATCGTTGTCGGTGGCAGCTTCGCCGAAGATACCGATCACCAGGTGGTTGCGCGCAATCGGGTGCCTGACGATCAAATCGGTTTGGACATTGGCCCGACCACCGCAACGGAGTTCGCCAGGGTGATCGCCGGGTCTGGATCAGTCTTCTGGAATGGTCCGATGGGCGTGTTCGAGTGGGAAGCGTTCAGTCACGGGACCGAACAGGTTGCTCGTGCCCTGGTTGGACATCAGGGCTTCTCCGTCGTCGGGGGTGGAGACTCGGTGGCCGCTTTGCGTCAGTTGGGCCTCGAAGATGCACCCAGCCACCTTTCAACAGGCGGTGGCGCCGGCCTAGAGCTTTTAGAAGGCAAGGTTTTACCGGGAATAGCTGCACTAGAGAGGTGGGTCGATGGCTCGTAAAGGTCTAATCGTTGGGAACTGGAAGATGAACATCAACCACCTTGAGGCGATTCAGGTGGTTCAGAAACTCAGCTATCGGCTCGATCTGGCTGACTATGAGCGGGTTGACGTGGCGGTTGTTCCGGCCTTCACGGCGCTTCGGTCTGTTCAGACGGTCATCGAAGCCGACCGGCTACCGATCGGTCTGGGTGCCCAGAACTGTCATTGGGAAGAATCGGGAGCGTTCACCGGTGAAGTTTCTGCTGGGATGCTCGCCAAGCTCTCGGTGAACTATGTCCTGGCAGGTCACTCGGAACGCCGGGCCTTGTTCGGCGAGACGGACGACATGGTCAACAGGAAGGTCAAAGCGATCCTGTCCCATCAGATGACGCCGATTCTTTGTGTCGGCGAAACCCTCGATGAGCGGGAGGCGGGTGAGACGTTGTCGGTGGTCACCACGCAGTTGATGGGTGGCCTTTCCGGGATGGACGCCGATGCCGTCACGAGCACGGTGATCGCTTACGAACCGGTCTGGGCGATCGGAACGGGTCAGACCGCCACACCTGAGGACGCCGCCGAAGTGGTGAGCGCGATCAGGGTGGCGCTTGGCGAACGATGGGGCGACGCAGCCGAACACGTGCGGATTCTTTACGGCGGGTCGGTCAATGCCGGGAACATTGCCGCGCTCATGGCAAAACGCGACATAGATGGCGGGTTGGTTGGCGGAGCCTCACTTGACCCCGACTCGTTCGCTTCGATCGTTCGCTACTGGATCTAGAGCGACATGACATACGAACTTGTCCTCCTTCGCCACGGCCAGAGCACCTGGAACCTCGATAATCGGTTTACCGGTTGGACTGACGTTCCCCTCACCGATCAGGGCCGAGATGAGGCCACTGCCGCCGGTGCCATGATGAGCGTCGAGGGAGTCGCCTCGGCGATCCTCCATACGTCGGTGTTGATACGGGCCATCGCCACCGCCGATCTTGCTCTCGAAGCCATGGAGCGTTCCTGGCTCCCGGTTCGACGGCATTGGCGCCTCAACGAACGCCATTACGGAGCGCTGCAGGGCCTGAACAAGAAGGAAACATCCGAACTTCACGGCCCCGAGCAGGTGTTCGCCTGGCGGCGAGGCTACGACACACCTCCGCCAGCCCTTGAAACATCCGACGACCGTCATCCACTACACGACGAGCGATATCGTCTCCTTGCTCCCGATCTGCTCCCGGCGACCGAATGTCTGGCAGATGTCGTGGACCGAATGCTCCCGTATTGGCATGACGCCATCGTCCCTGACCTTCGATCGCTCGGGTCGGTTCTGGTGGTCGCCCACGGCAATAGCCTGCGGGCGCTCGTCAAACACCTTGACAACATCAGCGATGCAGACATCCCGGATCTCAACATCCCGACGGGAGCTCCTTTGAGGTACGAACTCGACGATGATCTCAACGTCGTTCATAGCGGCTACCTGGGTGATCCCGAAGCCATTGCCGCGGCGGCGGAGGCGGTGGCTCGCCAAGCCGGCTGACAGAACTTGACCTTACGGGCTGCCCGGCCCATACTTGCTTCGGCGCGCAGATCCGCGCCGACTTTCTTCGGAGAAATCATCATGGCAAACATCCTGTTGTGGACGGTAGGCATCGTGCACGTCCTCGTTTCATTAATCATCATCGCGCTTGTGCTTTTCCGTTCGGGTTCTGGTGGCATGTCTGATCTGTTCGGAGGTGGCATGGGTCCGTCAGGTGGCGGCGGGTCAACTGTTGCAGAACGAAACCTCGATCGACTCACGGTTATCTCGGCGGGGATCTTCACAGTCTCCACCATTGCCCTCGCCATCCTGCTCGGGTAGCGAGACATGCGCCGCGGGGGGCGGTGGATCCCGTTTGTAGTAGCGCTGGTCGTCGGCGCCATCGCGGTTGTGTTCTTCGCTCTCGGTGAGGCTCCCCAGGAGGCGGTTGCGCCGGTAACGACAAGTTCCCCCACGCCGTCGACGGTTGCCGCAACCACCACAACCACCCGACCTATTGAACTGGCTACCGCGCCTGTCGAATCGACGACGACTACAACGACGATGCGCCAGTCGGGTTTGGCCGCGGATCCCTATGGGGGTGTGGCCACCGTGGGTGTGATCGGACCAGCGACCACCCTCAATCCCTTCGTCGAACGTTCCGGCCTGGGAGACGCCGTGGGGTCAGCCACCTGGGCTTCAGCCTTTGTCCTGAACGGTGGTACCTACGACCTTGAGCCGGGGGTGCTCGCCGAGATCCCGTCGTTTGCCAACCAGGGCCTCGTCGCCAACGGAGACGGGTCTGTCACCGTAACCCTGCGCATGAGCCCGGACGCTCGATGGCAGGACGGCCAACCAATCACCGGTCATGACCTGGCCTTCACCGCCGAACTGCTCGCCTCAGATCGACGTATCGACCGGGAGCTGCGAGATCGCTATGGCCTGATCTCGGACCCGGTCGCATCGGACGAAACGTACACGTTCAAAGTCCTTCAACCCTCGGTCGACTACCTGTCACTGTTCGAGGTGATCCTCCCTCGCCACCAGATCGAAGGTACCGATCTGATAGCCGATTGGGACGATCGAATGTGGCTCTCTGCGGGACCGTTCATCGCCGGCACCATCCAGGAAGGCGGCTCGGTGTCGCTCCGGCGCAATCCACAGTACGGACGTATCGACGAGAACGGTAACGAACTGCCCTACCTCGACGGGCTGACGCTTATTCCGTATTCCACGCCCGACGAAGTGCTTGTCGGTTTGACAGAGAAGGTTCTGTCGGTTGGTGATCTTGCCGGCGACTATGGCCTGGTGGCCAATCGTTCGGATCTCTCTGTCAGCTCAGCACAAGGCGAAGAATGGGAGCACGTCGGATTCCAATTCGGAACGGGTCGTTTTGCCGCCAATCCTCGATCCATGGTCACTTCGCCGAGCTTTCGTGATCTGGTCGCGGTTGTCGTGGGTGACGATTTGCTGGTCGCTGAAATCGGAGGGTCGGCCCTTTACCCGGCTTCATCGATTGTGGCCAGCTCCTGGCCGAGCGCCGCTGCGACGGACCGGGAATCGATCGAAGAGCCATCACTCGAGTTGATCGCTACGGAACTCGAGCGAGATTTTCAGGAGCAGCCCCCCACGGTCGTGTACGCCACAACCGTGGCGCTCGACCGCTCACAGATGGCGGGTATCGCCCTACGAGAGTTAGCCGCCAGGGGAGTGGCCGTCGACGTAGAACTTCAGGACCCGGGTCTTTTCTTCCGTGACTCGGTCATAGAGGGTTCCTTTGAGGTGGCAGAATGGGCGTGGACGATCAGCCCCGGCCCGGTCGGTGCCGTCAGCGATCTTCAGTCATGGTTTGGTACCTCTCCCTCACGTGATGGCCTGGACTTCTACAGATGGTCGGCGAACACGCAGTCCGAGTCGCTGGTCGCTGAGATCGCAGCTGTCGACTCGATCATGGATCTTGATGAGCTGGCGGTGTCGTTACGGTCGATCGATTCCCAATTGCTTGATCGGGTCGTGGTTGTACCGCTGTGGCAGTCCTCGGCTGGAGCCGGGTTTGATCCACTCAGAATCGGGGGATATGTCCATCCCCGGTTTGGAGTACCGATCACGTGGGACGCCGACCGCTGGCTGGTTCCCGGCGGATGTTCGAACGTCCCGGAAGGGGCCGTCTGTGGGGGGCCGATCCAACCGACCGACGCCGGTTGAGCCCAAACGGGAACAGTCCGGCCGCATCGGGTACTGAAGCCGCCTTCGGATGTTCCAGCCAGACAGCCTCGCAGGGGGGTTATACTGCCGTCCGCTGCTGGTAATACAACACTTGTCGGAGTGGCGGAATGGCAGACGCGCTAGCTTGAGGGGCTAGTGTCCGAAAGGGCGTGGGGGTTCAAGTCCCCCCTCCGACACCATTGTTAGTACACGGAGCTGGTCCTGCTGACACGTGCAGTCGACCGTCTCTGTGGTAGGTGATCGAGACGCCGAGTTCTTGGTAGACGGCGCGACGGTCTTCGGGGTCGGCCTGGGCGAGAATCTCGACGATTCCCTTGGATTGCAGGACTAGTGATCGGATGTCGTCCTTGCTCAGGATCGGAGGTGTTCTTCGAAGCTGGAGTTCGGCTGCCTTCTTTTCGAGTTTGATTTCCTCGATCCAGTTGCCCACGATTGAGGGATCGGTGCCAGCTTCGAGCGCCTGCCGGTATTTGGCGAGCTTGTTGTCGCAGGTTTTGACTGTGCGGCGGGCGGCAACCAGGCCACTGTAATCGTCACGTTGTTGGATATGGATGGCCTCGAGGGCGGCGCAGGTGTCGTCTATGCGTTCGTCGTCGAACAACTGCGCGAGCCATCGGTCGATGCTCGGGGTAATGGCGGCTTCTTTGACGTAGATGGTCTTGGGGTGCTGGTGCTCGGCGATCGCGTACTCGGCCGGGAACTTGCATCGGTAATAGGGCTGGTCGTGGTTCCAGGAGCCCTGCATGCGACGGCTACAAACCCCACAGCGCATCATGCCGCTGAGGATGTAGGGGCCGCGCTTGGTCTTCTCGCGTCGGGTCGCTGATCGACTGGCCCCTCGGAAGATCTGCTGGACCGCTTCGAACTGTTCCATGGTGACCAACGGTTCGTGTGTGGGTTCCTCTGACCAGATCCATTGGCTGGGCTCGTTCCAGCTCATCTTGGTGTCGTGGCCGAGGGCGACGTCTTCGACGTCTATGAGGATCTCGTGGCGGGCTTGGCGGTTCCAGACCTGGTACCCGGTGTAACGAGGGTTGCGCAGGATGGCCCGAACCGCAGACTTGGACCAGGCGCCCTTGCTGTTTGAACGGTGACGGTTCCGGTCCGGGTCGTGCGCGGAGGGGGAGAGGATTCCATCTGCGGTGAGTCTCTCGGCGATGGCGTACAGGCCCTGGCCGACGAGGAACTCGGTGAAGATCCTCCGTACGATCGGAGCCGCTTTCGGGTCGGGTTCGAGCCGCCGGAGCTGCTGGCCGGTCGCCGCTTTGGAAGGATTGGGGTGCGGTCCGGCGTCGACGAGGACGTAACCATAGGGTGGCCGACCGCCGAGGAAGCGGCCTTCGATGGCTGCCTGGGAGGCCATTGCTGATCGGACTCGGGTTTTGATGCGGTTACGTTCGCCTTTGCTCATCCCCCCATACAGGTTCATGACCATTTCGTGAGCGTCCGATCCTGGG
>JAENVV010000119.1 GCA_016650365.1 Acidimicrobiia bacterium | reverse complement strand
CTTATTCATGGTTTCTTCGTATTCCGTGGCGGGATCCGAGTCGGCCACCAGACCCGCCCCGGCCTGAACCCACGCCTTGCCGTCGGCCACCACGACCGTGCGAAGGCAAATCGCCGTGTCGACGTTACCGGAGAAGTCGATATATCCGACTGCTCCGGCATACGGTCCACGGGCCACCGGTTCCAACTCGTCGATGATCTCCATTGCCCGGACTTTCGGCGCTCCCGATACCGTTCCGTGCGGGAAAACGGCCCGGATCACATCAATCGGGGACATTCCGGCCCGAAGCTTGCCAGACACTCCCGACACGATGTGCATGACATGGGAGTATTTCTCGATCACCATCAGATCATCAACGCGGACCGATCCGAACTCGCAAACCCGGCCGAGGTCATTACGGGCCAGGTCGATGAGCATGACATGTTCGGCCAACTCCTTTTCGTCCGCCAGCAACTCCCGTTCAAGGGCCAGATCATCATCGGGGGTGACTCCACGGGGCCGCGTTCCGGCGATCGGCCTCGAATGGACTTGGCCATCGCGGACCCGGGTCATGAGTTCGGGTGAGGAACCAGCGATCACGACCCCCTGCGTGCGTACGAAAAAGAGGTAGGGCGACGGGTTGATGATCCTGAGGATCCGATAAATGCCAAAAGGATCGTCGGAGAAGTCGGTCTCAAGACGTTGCGACAGAACAACCTGAAACGCATCTCCTTGTCGAACGTACTCTTTGACCCGTTCGACCCCGGCCATGAAAGCCGCCCGGTCGAGCGTGCTTTGCATAGGTCCACCCGACCATTCCAGCTGGGAGAAGGATTCGGGTTCGTAACGAAGTGGCAAAGCCAAGCTCGCCGCCGCCTCTCTGAGGTCGGCAAGGGCTTGCTGATATTGACCTTCAAGCGATGCCGACGGCTCGATGAACACATTCCGCACCAACGTTATCGTCTGCTTGAACCGATCAAAGGCTGCCACGAAGCCGGGAACGATCCACGACATCTCGGGCAGGTTCCTGTCATCAACGGGCTGATTCGGGAGGTGTTCGATGAACCTGACGGCGTCATACCCAAGAAACCCGACCAAACCCGAGTGCAGCGGCGGCAACGAAGGATCGTCGGGAGAATCGAACCAGTCGGTCACCTGATCAAGAACCGAAAGGGGATCACCCTCGGGAAGTTGCGGATCAAGGAACCCCGGAATGATTTTCGAGATCCCATTGCGGGACTCCACGGTGAACGCCGGGTCCCAACCACAAAACGACCACTGGGCCCATCGCTCCCCACCCTGAACCGATTCAAAAAGGAATCCATCCCCGGTACCGACGAGCTTCTCAAATGCGCTAACCGGAGTCTCACGGTCGGCTAGCACCTCAAGGGTGACCGGGACCACGTTGAACGATCGCGATCGATCAAGGAATGTGTCGAAATCAGTATGCATGCGATGCCAGGCTAGTGGTGGCCGGCTAGATGGCTGCGAGCCAGTCGAGACCCAAGCGCTGGAGCCACTCCGACACAATGATCGACAACTCGAACACCCGGTTCTGGATCATGAGGACTCCGAAAGCGATAAGGGCAACACCCGACACGACGTTGATGGTCTTGAGATGCCGCCCCAGCATTCCCACCGCCCCGAACGCTTTTGTCATGGCGATGGCCGACAACAAGAACGGGATTCCCAAACCCATTGAGTAGGCGAAGAGCAAGACCATGCCGTCGGCAACCGATGCGGACTGGCTCGCCAATGTCAGGATGGATCCCAGCACGGGCCCGATGCATGGCGTCCAGGCGAATCCAAACGCAATTCCCATCACCGGTGGTGCCCATGGCCCGAGCTTCGAGGGACGGATGTCGAACTTGCGTTCCCGCACCAACGTCTGTAGCCATGCGGCGTTGAAGAGCGCGCTAATCAACACCACCAATCCAAACACGACCACGACCCACCCGGCGATCACACTGGTGGTGCGGGCGTTCTGACGAAGAAACGATCCGATGGCAGAAGCACCCGCTCCCCAGGCCATAAACACAGCAGTGAAGCCGCCAATGAACAGGAGCGTCACCCTGGCCATCCGACCAGACGATGCCTTCCCATCCTGCAGATCACTAACCGAATACCCCGACATGAGGCTGAGATATCCAGGGAGAAGCGGAAGGACGCACGGTGAAACGAACGAAAGCGCCCCGAACCCGAACGCAATGAGGATCGGGATGAGTCCTAACGATTCAATTGTCATCTGGGGTCCACCATTATGCTCAACAACCTTCCACTGATGACCGATGTTCCCATATCGACAGCGTTAGGTTGTCGTTCATCCGACAAACGGCGTGTAATGGACCTCAAAGAACATGGAGAACGGCTAATCCCATCGGGGCCGCAACGCCAGGCCATCATCTGGATGTGGGTGGCCGGGATCGCCCTCGGATACGCCGGCGCCCACGCAACCAACACCGAGCCGTTGGTGCGAGCCACCTTTGGGATTACAGCCGGGGCAATGAGTGCTGTTTTCGGTATCGCTCGCATCGGGTCTCTGGCAGCAATCTTCATAACCTCACGAAGCGACCGCACGACCCGCAAGGGCACCTTTCTTGTTGCGTTCGGTCTGGGAATCGTTGCTTCGACACTGACCGGCCTAGCGCAATCGGTGACCGTGTTCACGCTCATGCAAACCCTCACACGGCTGGCAGTCACTGCCAGCGCCATCATCGGCACGGTCATCGTGGTCGAGACGATCCAAGGCCGGGGACGAACGTACGCCGTCTCGATCTTCGGAGCAGCGGTGTCGCTGGGTGCCGGATTGGCAACGGCGGCTCTACCGATCGCCGACCTCAGTTTGGAAGGATGGCGTTGGGTATTTGCCTCCTCGGCCATTGGACTCCTGGCGATTCCGGGTCTCGCCAGGGAGGTCGCTGAACCCGCCGCCGGATCGACCGGGAACGGTGATGGGTGGTACCGATCGATGCCGAACTCTTCTGACTTCTGGCGGATGTGTATTGCCTCGTTCTCGTTCGCCACCTTCTCAACCGTCGCCGTGGCTTTCATCATCGAACATCTTGTTGAAGCGCTTGAAATGACCGCCAGCCAGGCAGCGGCCATCGCCCTGGCCGGAGGGACCGTCGGCGGCGCAGGTTTCTTCGTCGGCAGTGCCCTCGCGAATCGGATCGGACGAAAGTACACGACCTTTCTGGCCCTCGTCGCCTCATCGGTAGGAGGGGTAGCCCTCTACCAATCGATCGATGCCTGGCCAGTGGGAATCTTCGCTGCGTTGAGCGCATTTGGATCGTTCCTGCTCATTCCGTCATTCGGTGTCTGGCGAAACGAACTTTTTCCGTCAGCAATCCGGAGTCGGGCAGTGACCTGGATAAACAATGCCGGGATCGTTGGGTCGATCGCCGGCCTGTCCATCGCCTCAATTCTTATCGACAGCATCGGCCTTCCGGAAACCGTCACGGTCCTCAGCCTTGGCTCCCTGGTCGCGGTGGCAACCCTGATCAACGTTCCAGAGCCGACACCGTCCCATGTCGAGCGAACGACACGACCTGAGGTATAAGCCGCAGGATCAGAAGCGTTCCGATCCCCAACCAGACACCCAGGAGATCCGTCCGGGTGCCATCGAGCAACCAGATAACCCCTATCGAGCCAAAGCCGGCTACCAGCGACGTCCCGGCCAGAAAGCGAAACCGACTCGCTCCGAGGAAGACGCCGTCGCCGACGAAGAGGACGCCGCCGAGGGGTTGGACGGCCGCCACGAACGGAATGATCCCTTTGGCAAGTTCGGCGACTTGTGGCGTAACGCCGAAGATCGGTTCCAACAACGCCCCAACCAGCAACAGCGCTCCGGCGAGGAAGGTACCCACGAGCAGACCCCACAAGGTCAATTGCCTAACGGTTGCCGGCACAAGTGTCTCGTTACCCTCACCGAGGAGGCGTCCCACGATCGCCTGACCGGCCACGGCCAGAGAATCGACCAATAGGGCAAGCAACAGCCAGATCTGCATGACAATCTGGTGGGCCGCGACTGCCGACGTACCAATCCGGGCAGCGCTGGCGGTGGCGGCGGTCAGGGCAGCGAGCAGCGCACCCGTTCGTATGAGGATGGCCCACCCTGCCGACAAGAACGTCATCAGTTCGTCACGCCGGGCGGCCTTCATGCCCACCCAGTCAGGGGCCAGAAGCCTCAGGAACCAAAGGGCGCCGAACCACTGCGCGATGACCGTGGCAGTAGCGGCGCCCGCTATCCCCCAACCCAAGCCGAAAATGAGTAAGGCATCACCGCCGATATTCAACACGTTGAGCCAGACCGTTACCTTCAGTGGCGTGAGGGTGTCCTGGCGGCCCCGGAACGCGCCGTTGGCGGCCGTAATGATCAGGACCGCCGGGGCGGCTATGGCGCGTATCCTTAAGTACGTCAATGCTTCTTCGTAGGCTGCGGCCGGTGTTTGCAGCACCGCCAGCCAGCGCTTCGACCCGAAGAAGAGAACGGCAGCGGCCAGCACCCCGAGACCCACTGCCAACCCGAGCGCCTGGGTGATTGTTCGGGCTACCCGGCCGGCGTCTCGTTGCCCCCATGCCCTGGCAACCAGCGGAGTCGTCCCGTACGCCAGAAAGTTGAACCCGATAAAGGCCACCGAGAATATGGCTGCATTGATACCGAGGGCGGCCAGTGAAGCGGTCCCCAGACGACCGACAAACGCAGTATCTATCAGGGATACGAGCGGGTCAGCGGCCAGAGTGATGAGCGCGGGAACCGCCAACCGAGCAATCTGGCGATTCACAACACCTTGTCCGGGTACGAACAGCGGTCCATGAGCGGACAGATCCCACATTTCGGTTTGCGGGCATCACACGTGTCCCGTCCGAATTGGATGAGCGTCATCGACATCGCAGCCCACTTCGACTTTGGAAACACTGCCTTCAAATCTTGTTCGATCTTGACAGGCTCGGCGGAGGTCGTCAGACCGAGGCGGGCCGAGACCCGCTTCACATGCGTATCAACGGCTATCGCCGGAAGACCGAATGCTTCTGCCAGCACGACTGAGGCGGTCTTGCGGCCGACCCCCCGCAAGGTCACGAGTGCGTCCAGATCTGCCGGAACCTCACCCCCAAAGCTGGCAACAAGGTCCTCGGAGAGACTGATGATCGACTTGGTTTTCTGGCGAAAAAAGCCTGTTGAGTAGATGATCTGCTCGACTTCGTCGGGATTGGCAGCGGCCAGATCATACGCGCTCGAAAAGTGGGCGAAGAGCAACGGCGTCACCCGGTTGACGTTCTCGTCGGTCGTTTGGGCCGATATCGTCGTGGCGACCAACAGTTGCCACGGATCTTGATACGCCAACGCCGTCTGAATGTTCGGATAGATCTTCGTCAATCGATTCGCCACTAAGCGGGCGTGGCGGATCTCGTTGGAGGTCGGTTCGGTACCGTCGGCCTTCTGCATATGCCCAGAATGGTCGGAAACTCGCGACACTTCCAGTCCGTCTACGATTCGAGCCGTGAACCTGCGCGAAGCGATCCTCAGTCATGCCACCGTTGACGGCGATATCGTGAAAGTTGATGGGTTTCTCAACCATCGCGTCGACCCTGATGTCATCGAAGGAGTCGGCGCCCAGATCGCGGCATGGCTAAAAGATCGCCAACCAGACGTACTGCTGACCGCCGAGGCTTCAGGACTCCCACCGACCGCGTCCGCCGCTCGGATTCTCGGTCTCCCATACATCTACGCCAAGAAGTACGTTGGACCGGGCGAGAGATACTCCTTCGCTCGGGAGATTTCGTCACCGACCAAAGGCATCGAGTATCGCGTCGAGGTTGCCCGCCATGTCCTCACCCCCACCATGAGAGTTGGAATCGTCGACGACTTTTTGGCGGGCGGACGCACGGCTGCCGCCCTGGTCGATATTGCCGAGGAGGCCGGCTGCACCGTCATCGGGTCCGCCTTTGTGATCGAAAAGGCCGCCGCCGGAGGACGGGCACTCTTGACGGAGAGGAACGTCGATGTATTCGCTGTCGAGACAATCGAACGTATCGAGAACGGCGTCGTCGTTCTCGCCGATTGATGCGCCGGACAGTCCCATACGCGGCGGTTGCCGGTGCCGCAGTTCTGTTTGGCTCGACGTTCACCGTCATCAAATCGGCGGTGGAGTCAATGCCGCCGATGGCCTTCATCACCTGGCGATTCCTCATTGCCGCCATGGTTCTCCTGGCGATCAGGCGCCCGAGCAACCAGCGGGTCTGGCGCGATGGCATTCTGGCCGGCTCCTTTCTGTTCATCGGTTTTGCCTCTCAGACCCAGGGTCTCGTAACCACCTCGGCTTCCAATTCAGCACTCATCACCGGGCTGTACGTGATCATGGTTCCGCTTCTCGTGGCAATTGCCAGGCGATCGCGACCCGGTCTGGCCACGCTGCTTGGAGCTGCTACCGGCGTCTTTGGCTTGGCGCTCCTGACAAACGTCTCATTGTCCGAGGTTGTGGCAGGGTCATTCGAAAGAGGAGACCTCTTGACGATCGCGGCCGCCATTGCGTTCGCCAGTCATATTGTGGCCCTCTCTTACACGGCCAGGAATCATCATCTCATCGAGTTCACGGCCGTCCAAATGCTTACCGTGGCCGGGATGGCGGCGGTCATGTCGGCCATTCTGGAAGGATTGCCGCTCCCGGCCCGGACAGACCTATCGGCTCTCATCATGACCGGGCTGATCGTGTCGATCGGAGCGTTCCTGCTTCAGATATGGGGCCAAAGCCACATGTCAGCTGCTCGAGCTGGAATCATCCTGTCACTCGAACCGGTCGTCGGAGCCGGATTGGCAGCAATTATCCTCGGTGAACATCTGGACGGGAAGGCGTGGCTCGGCGCGGCACTGATCGTCGGATCGATCTACATCGTCATGTGGGCAACGAGCGACGAAGTCGTCGCGCTCGAGACAATTTCAACGAGTAGCTAGCTACCAACTTCGGATCGCATGCGGCGGCTGAGGTGCACACCAATCCGAACCAGGGCCACCAGCACGATCAGGACCAGCATGAGTGCCGTGCTGAGTTCAACCGAGGCCACGAACGAAAAGTCACAATTGCCGAGGCCACCGTCGCAAATCCCAAAACCGTTGCCGCCATTCGACAGGTT
>JAENVV010000118.1 GCA_016650365.1 Acidimicrobiia bacterium | reverse complement strand
GGCGCCGTTTGGTGGTTGCGAATCAGCACCGTCCAATCGAAGGATCCAGTCCACCTGGCTTCGGTCAAACTGGTCCCCGGTTGGCCCCAACTGCTCGGCGGGTACATGAGCTTCGGCATCTCATATGCCCTGTTCACCATCTTTCTGGTGGCCAGCCTTGAAGAAGATCTGGGCTGGTCGGCCGCCAAGGCCTCGGCAACATTCCTCCTGTTCGGTGTCGCCATGATCCCGGGCGGGATCATCTATGGCGCCTTGTCGGATCGGCTCGGTAGACAACCTGCCATGGTGGCTGCCTACCTGGGAATGGCGTCCGCAGCGGCTCTGACGCAAACCTCAGTGCCCGGCCTCGTTATCGTCGCCGTCGTCATCTTCGGCTTGTCCTTCACCGGCGTACCAGCCGTGATTGCAGCCACCGTATCGGACTCTCTCGATCCTCGCCGTTTCGGAGCGGCCTTCGGAGCGATCACCGTCTTCTTCGGAATATCCCAGATCATCGCCCCCCAGCTGGGGGGATGGCTATTCGACACGACCGGCTCGTTCGCAACCGCCTTCTGGGTTTCAACTGCAACCGCTCTCCTGGGCGCCACATTCAGTTGGTACCTTCCCCACCGGCGGCGACACCAACCGGTGACGTAACCCTCCTAGCTGCCGTCACCAATCGTGAAGGGGACCGCCTCTGCGTGCGAAATCCCGGGCTCGACATACAGTACGCCCAGGACGTGCGATGCGCCGACTTCCAGGTTGCCGTCCGGGGTTACATAGACCCGGGATGTCCCATCGCCCTGATCGACGACCTCCTGATTATCTTCATAAAATCCGTCGACGAATACGAACGGAACCGCCCCGGTCGGAATGTCGAATTCGAAGGTTGTGATCGACGCGAACTCCGCCGGAGGATCCGACACTTCCGGGACGACGAACTGCACCAGGTCACTTCGCACGAACGGCTGCACTTTCACGGTGCCCTGGGAATCCGTAGTGACCGGAATGGCGAAGGCCCGCACCGCAGTGGTGCCTTCCTGGGAAACGGTGCCGACCCAGGTAATCAAGAAGGTAGCCGGGTCGGTGAACGGGACTGCGTTCGTGTACTTCAAGACGTCGGCGCTCGAAGCCCATGCGCCGAACCCTTCAACGAGACCGGAAAAGGATCCATCAAACGAGGCCCGACCGCCAAACGCCTCTTGGGAAGCAGGGTCGATCAAGTCCCAGGCGGTGTCGGCGTCTCCCGTCCCGAGAGCGTTTATCCATTCGTCGACGACCGCTGCCGCGGCGGCCAGTTCATCAGGGGTTGGAACGGGTACGGTGGGCTCAACGGGAACCGAGGTCGTGGAGGACAGGATGGTGGTCGTCGCGCCGGTCACGGTTGTGGATGTGCCATCCTCTGGCACGATCGTGCTTTCGTCGACAGGCGTACTTTCCTCGGTCGACACGGGCGCGGTGGTCGAAGTCGTCGCCGAAGCAGACGGCGTGTCATCTCGCAAGACGAACACCGCCACCAGAGCAATGAGCGCCACAGCGACCAACGCCAGTAGCCGGTTTGTCACCAGCTGGGCGCGGTTTCTGGACTCATCTCGCGTGGGTGGGCCACCGTTGGTTGCGTTGGTCATGTTGAACATCTCCCTGATGGAACTTCGCTCTGATGTATGACGCCGCCCGTGAGAACTTCCAAAAGCACTTGGACCGACGCCGGTGAACCCCTCCGTATGTCCGGAAGGGTCTATCTATGGTGGCAGATACTGCGCGCCACGCCGACCTGAATGGCCCAACAGGAACCTTCCGGCACTCGAGATCGTCAGATCCCCATGAAGAAACTACTGCCGTTCGTTGTCCTACTGATCATCTCCGCCTGTGCGGAACCCGGTCCTGGGGCATCGTTGTTCGTGCCTATCCAAGCCCGGTACGACCAGACCCTCGACGTCGATAGCGGCGCCCGTCTTGAGCCAGGATTAAGTGTCGGCGTGTGGCGAGCCGAGCGAACCGAAGCCGCGACAAGGCTGTGGCGAACGGTGTCGATCGGCGACGAGGCAGCCGCGGAACTCGGTGTGGTTCTGGACTTCAGCAACGACTCAGTCACCCTGACCGACGCGTATCGGCTAACCCCGGATCGCGGAACCTCACCCGAGAAGGAGCGCCTTGACGTGTCAGGTCTCAGCCTGAATCACGCGGACGAGTACGGGGTCATCAGCGGTCGACTGGCGCTGGGCGACGGGTCCGACGTCGACTTTTGGGTCGATACCGACCCGGAGTCCATTATCGAGCCCGAGATCGATCGGCCGTTTGAGATGCGACCCGGGTCGGTGATCGACGGATCCAGTTTCGCCATGGAGTACCTCGGCATCGTTGATGATTCGCGATGCCCGGCTGATGTCACCTGTATCTGGGCGGGCGAGGTATCGGTCGCATTCGCCTATGTCGACGAAGTCGGCCGGACAACCGTTACTGCCACCGGTCTGGCCACCCCCGACGGGCCGATCTACGGCACAAGCCCGACGATCGACCTCAAAGATTCACGGTATCTGGAAGTCCTCGACGTGACCGACGAGTCGGTGCGGTTGGCCGTCCGAAGCATCGAAAAATAACGGCCGAACCGGTTAAGCCTGGTTCCGCTAGGGAGGAGCCGGGGTCGTGTCGTAAACGCCGATCCACTCATCAGACCAGATCCGATCACAGAAGAGAATCCAGCTCCGCTCAGGAACTTGACTCGCTTGCAGTGACGTGCGAATTGCCCGAATTCCGGCGTCGAGATCTGCGAGGCACACATCTACGTAGGCATATCGAATTCCCTTGATGCCACCCGTGACACACCCGAGTTCGGCGTTGACCAGGACTGTGTTCAACGCGTATTCGATGTCTGCCCGGTTGTCGCTGGCGAATCCGGAATCGCCCTCTGTCAGTTCGATCTTGATGTAGAGGAATATTTCACCGTGGCGCGAAAACCGTTGGGAATCAAAGCGGATCCCGCGGTGGCAAGCTTGCCAAAGCTCGGGCGAGGCGGTGCTCGCCACGATCGCGTCTTCGGTGCCCGCATAGTCGTCGGCTTCGTGGGGTTCGAGCTGCAACACGGCCCGGCCCGCCGAACCCACCCAGACGTGGTGGGGCTCTCCCGGCAGGGTCGCCAGGATTTCACGCCGGGTGTGATCGAACGCCTCGGCCAGTTCCGGGAACGGGACACCGTCTGGCGCTCCTCTTCCGAACAGGCCCGCCGGCTTGCTAGCCGAGACCTCCCCAACCCAGCGGTTGAGTGCCTGCTCCCCCAGCAGAGCCTCGGTTGCGACGAACGCGTCGTCGCTGGCGGTGGGCGACTTTGACGAATAGTGCAGGTCGATCAGGTTGTTTTCGCCAGGTTTGAGCGACACACGAACGTCCGTCATGGAGCCCCGGGTGCGACTCTTGACCATCCCGGCGGTCGTGTCGGGGTCACTGGGCAGCCGGAGCGCATGAAACTCCCAGCCATCAATTTTCGGCGCCGTGTAAATCAGAGTTCTGACGAGTTCGGTTAGTTCATAGCGGTGCTCAGGCGTGATGACGAGGCGATGCCCGGGCTGATCCGCCGCCGGACCGAACTCCCACTTCAAGTCGGGGTGCACCTCGGCCAGGCCACCCATCCATTCGACCAGGTCCCATGACTCGTCGCCGGCTAACTGCGCATTGAGGGCGTCGGCCTTCTGTTCGAACGCCGACCACCATCGGTCGATGTCTTGTATTTTGCGATCTCGCTCGGCGAGATCGAAACCGTCGTCCAGGAATCTCCAACGCATCGGCAGTAACTGTAGGTGGCCAGTGATGGGTTTCCGAGGTTATCCGTGAGGAACCGCCCGAATTTCGTGGACGATGTAGCCGCGGCCCTGGGCGACGATCACGGGGTCGTATCGATACCGCACCCCCTGGAATTCGTAGTATCCCCGCCACACCGTGGCCGTTGAGATGATGTAATCGGCCTTCGTCTCGTAGATATGTATGGCGGCCGCTCCCTCTTCGGTGCCCGAGCCACCGTCATATATCGAAGCGGGCGAAACCGCCGTGTCGTTCATGTCGAGCACATGGTCGAACTTGGATTCGTCGACTTCCGCCAGCATGCCCCGGAACGTGCACGCGACAACGCAGTCGACGTCCCACATGACCCGGTCTACCCAGGCGACGGTGGTCAAACTCCAGATCTGACCACGACTCGAAATACTCTGCGTGTACGGACCGAGTTCGCGCGAGGAGATCTGGGAGAAGTCATACCAGAGCCACGTATCGAGGCCGGTGAGTCCATCCACCAACGGATTGACGTTCGTTTGCGTGGTTGGCACGGCCTCCTTGATGGACGCCACGTCGGTCAAGGGATCGAAGATCTCCAGGCATTCGAAGTTGAGGTCGCCGGAAATGACCACTCCCACCTCAGGGGTCTCGACCCAGTTCGTACCACCCTGCCAGTTCCAGGATCCGTCGAAGAACCAGTAGGTGGATTGCACGACGAGGACTTGTCCATAATCGCACTCGATTTCTCCGTTGACGGTTACCTGGATGAGGCGGCGTGGGTCGACCGCCAGCGCCACCATCGAATCGTCGGCTGCCGTCCAGCCATCGGTGTGGACGTCCATACAGAAGTTGAGTTGGTAG
>JAENVV010000117.1 GCA_016650365.1 Acidimicrobiia bacterium | reverse complement strand
GCCGGTCGCCGGGCGGCCGCCACGCTGCTGGTCGCCGAGACGCTCGGCTCGATTCTCGATGAGCAGGCTTCTCGCGAGTTATTTGACACAATCGAGATGCCTCTCATTCCCGTGCTTCACGCCATGGAGCGACGAGGGATCGGGATTGACAAGGACTATCTGATTGAACTGGGTGAGACCCTCAGACGCGATCTCGCTGCGCTAGAGATCGCCATCCACAAGATTGCGGGCGAAGTGTTCAACATCAACTCGACTACTCAGTTACGGGTCGTCCTATACGAAAAGCTTGAATTACCCGTTCTGAAGAAGACCTCCAAAGGGGTTCCTTCGACTGATGCCTCAGTGCTGGCCAAGCTCGAGCATCCCATCGTTGAACAACTCCTGCGCTATCGCGAATTGGAGAAACTCCGTTCGACCTACGTGGATGGGTTTCTCCCGCTGATCAAGGCGGATGGGCGGATCCATACCACCTTCAATCAGCTTGGCGCGGCGACCGGGCGGCTGTCGTCAGACCACCCGAACCTTCAGAACATCCCGGTTCGATCCGAAACCGGCCGGACCGTTCGGCGGGCGTTCGTGGCTGCACCCGGCAATACGTTCATTGTCGCCGACTACAGCCAGATCGAACTGAGGATTCTCGCTCACATGTGCCGTGACGAGGGACTGCTTTCCGCGTTTGGGTCGGCGGGTGCCGATGTACACACCGCCACCGCTGCCTCGG
Organism: Acidimicrobiia bacterium; assembly: GCA_016650365.1. Taxonomy (NCBI): domain Bacteria; kingdom Bacillati; phylum Actinomycetota; class Acidimicrobiia; species Acidimicrobiia bacterium. The sequence continues at coordinate 2,876 of JAENVV010000117.1, read as the reverse complement.
TCTTCGGCGTTGACCCCGCCGAAGTGTCCAACGAGCAGCGGCGGCGGGCCAAGGCCATCAACTTCGGACTTCTCTATGGCATGGAGGCCTACGGGTTGTCCGAGCGACTGGAAATCTCCCGCGACGAAGCCAAAGAACACATTGACGCCTATTTCGCCAAATTCCCGGGTGTCCAGGCTTTCATGCAGTCGATCGTGGACGGCGCCAAGTCGGTCGGATACACGGAGACCGTTTTTGGCCGGCGGAGGTATTTGCCGGAATTGCGGTCCGACAACTGGCGGATCAGACAGATGGGTGAACGGATGGCTTTGAACGCACCGGTACAGGGAACCGCGGCCGACATCATCAAGCTGGCGATGCTGGAGGTTGAGGACCGTCTCGCTGGAACATCGGGGATTCAGTTGCTTCAGATCCACGACGAGTTGGTAATCGAGGCCTCCCAATCCGACGTCGATGAGTTAACCGCGGTTGTTGTGGCTGCCATGGAGGGGGTTGCCGATCTGGCCGTTCCGTTGCGGGTCGACGTTGGGGTCGGGCATTCGCTGGCGGATGTGAAGGGATGAATCATGTTGGCCAGCGCGGGTTGCACTGCTAGGCTCTTTTTTGCCTCGTGGCTAGACCGCGAGAGCTTTTCTGGAGGTAATAAACAAATCAATGTCTACTGATAACGACACCGCGTCCAATCCTGACGAGGTGACCCCCGAGCCGCAGGCTATCGACGCCGAGGCTGTCCACTCTGAAGTACCGGTACTACCGGACTCCGAAACCACCCCCGAACCTGCTGAGGAAGTCGAATCGCCTTCGGCCGAGTCTTCGGTTGTTGCTGATGAAGTTCCGGCCGTGCCGGAGGCATCGGAGGAGTCTCTTGAGCCTGTTCAGCCCGAGGTTTCTGAGGATCCTGCCGCCGAAGAGCCCGCCGCAGTGACCGCGATCGCGGAGGCTGAAGCTGTAGTGCCGCTGGTTGAGGTTGCCGACGAAGTGGTTGAGGAGCCGATCTACGATGGCCCGCCGGCCATTGTTCCGACTCGTATTTCGGACCTTCCAGACAGCATCGCCGATGATTTTGAAGCTGCTATCGAACACACCATGTTGGAGTTCAAAGAGGGCGATATCGTCGAAGGTGTTGTCGTTGCGATCGAGAACGACGAAGTCCTCGTCGATATCGGCTACAAGAGTGAAGGGGTCATCCCGCTCAGCGAGTTGTCGATCCGCAAGGCAGTTGATCCTCTCAGCGTCGTTCAAATCGGAGAGACGCTTGAGGCGCTCGTCCTCGACAAAGAAGACGAAGAAGGCCGCCTCATTCTGTCCAAGAAGCGAGCTCAGTATGAGCGAGCTTGGGGAAAGATTCAGCGGATCACGAATGCCGGAGGTACCGTGACCGGCCCGGTGATCGAGGTTGTCAAAGGTGGCCTCATCGTCGATATCGGGCTGCGCGGGTTCCTACCGGCGTCGCTGGTCGAACTGCGCCGGGTGCGCGATCTCGACCCATATGTTGGCGAACAGATCGAGGCCAAGGTCATTGAACTCGATAGGAACCGGAACAACGTTGTGTTGTCTCGACGTGCCTGGCTCGAAGAAGCCCAAGCCGAGCAGCGCCAGGCATTCCTTGACGACTTGAAGGTCGGAGATGCTCGTCCCGGCGTTGTGTCATCGGTGGTCAACTTTGGTGCTTTCGTCGATCTTGGTGGTATGGACGGACTCGTGCACGTTTCAGAACTGTCATACCAGCACGTAAATCACCCATCGGAAGTGGTCAAGGTCGGTGACGAAGTGCAGGTAAGAGTGCTGGAAGTCGATCGGGAACGCGAACGTATTTCCCTGTCGATCAAGCAGACCATGGAAGATCCCTGGGAATCATTCGCCCGTCAGTTCTCCGTCGGCGACAACGTCAGCGGCGTAGTAACGAAGACAGTGCCATTCGGTGCATTCGTGTCCGTTGGTGAAGGTGTCGAAGGTCTCGTTCACGTTTCGGAGATCGCCATGCATCGTGTGGAGTCCCCTGAACTGGAACTGTCGCTCGGTCAACCGGTGGAAGTGAAGGTGACGGAGATGGACAACCAGCGCCGTCGGGTCAGCCTGTCGATCAAGCAGGCGCTCCCTGGATACCAGGAACGACCCGCTGCCGAACCGGCTGCTCCCCGCCGTCGTCCGCCAGAGCGCCATGAGTTCGAGCGCGAAACCGAATCCGCCGAGGAGACCGAGAGCGCTTTCAACGTCGACTCGTCGCTCGAAGCAATTCTACAAGAGCTTAAAGAGCGCGGCATAGGCCGCCGATAGTAATTGGAGCAGGTCGTCCCGGAAGGGGTGGCCTGATCCAAAAGCGTCGGTTCGTTAACGGCCTGTAGTAGTGTTTCTCAGGACGTTGGTGAACCAGGTTTGTGGGTTCCACCAAGGGAGTCCATGAACTTAATTGCCCACGTCCGGGTACTCGTATGTGGGTTTCATAACAACACGTCTATCAAGAACATAAGGGGGGACAGGTTGGCCGCTACAAGAGCGACAAGGCTAGGTAGGCTTGTTCCGCAGGCTGTTTTGGAGTGTCAGAGGAGAAGTCGTGGGTAAAAGGGTAGTAGTTCTCGCAATTGCGATCATTCTGGCCGGTCTGGCGGCGCTCGCCGTTTGGCAGGTACTGACCAACGCCGAAGACGCTGCCAAAGAGGGTCTCAAGGAAACCGCCGTTTATCGCACAACGGTTCTAGTGCCTGAAGGCACCGAAGGTATCGTGGCGAATGCCAATGAGTGGTTTGTGTTGTCGGTTGAGAACGAAAAGTACGTTCCCGCGAATGCGATCACGAATGAGGCCGACCTGGAAGCGTTCGTTCTGACCAACCGGGTCGCGGCAGGACCGATTTCGGCCAATCAGGTTCTGACCGCGG